>QIAR01000321.1:1006-16251 GCA_003225595.1 Acidobacteriota bacterium
AAGTGTTCGTGATCGCGGGGATCGAAGATGGGCACGGTCATCGGCTGCGAGATACGTTTGCGGTGGAGCTTCTGCAAAAAGGCGTGCCGCTTCAAACGGTTTCGATCCTGCTCGGGCATTCATCGGCGCTGGCTGCTTGCAGTACCTTCACGAATTCATCCCGCATCAGTTCCGCACGCCTCTCAACGAACTCTCTAAAATTTGCGAGGTGGAGATCGGTATCCGGGATGAACTGGCGGCCGCAGAACTCTGCTCTGTACTTTTTCCCCTTGTACGTGTCAGCAAGCCACTTGTCGAAAGGCTGGTTGGATTTCTCGATGTTGGGAATGTTTGCAAGAATCTGAAGGTTCGGTAATTCATCGTAATGGGCAAGACAGAATTCGATGTCCTGTTCCGGAAGATGCGCTTGTTTCAGCTTTTTCCCTGAGAACATCGTCTGCGGATGGATGTGGTCGAGATGAAATGCGTTGCGGTAATCCACCCAGGGATACAGCAAGGACAACACCAAGAAAACCTGCTTCTGGCCGTATCGAGTCGCCAGAATGTAGTCGATGTCTTCCTCGGTAAAGCGGATCTTGTCCGCGAGAGCCTCTGATGGAAAGCCCTCATGAGAGCTCTTAATTATCGCGCGCATGTTCGACAGGACGGTGTCACCCATGGAGCCGAAGACTCCACGGAGCAAAGCCCTTGAGGAGCCATTGACGTACGGCCACCCGGTCTGAAGTGTATTTGCTTCCGGAATCGTAGGATGTCGGCAGACCCCTCTTCAATAGGTAGTAGGCAATCGGCAGCACGGAATTGGCGGAGATTAGCGACCTCTCCGTGAATCCAAAACTGGCCAGCATTGGCAGACTCCGTGATCCGCTGGTAGAAGTCGAAAAGAGCGCCGTAGGCAAATTCGTTGTTGGCTAACTTCATGCTTGCCAAGTACGAGTTGACCTCCTTCGGACTCTTAAACCCAAGAATCTTGTTTGCCGGAAACCACTGCTTGCCATTCGTCTCCATCGCTTCCTCTGGGCTGAGAAATGCGAACTCATATGTGCCATAGGACAGTGGGGAGAATTCAGCTGCACTATTCAGGGCAGATAACAAAGGGTCATTCACCGCGTCAATCTGCGCCGCAAAGAAGGTTGGATATACTGCATCCTACGAGGGGCGATTCCGAGACATCTGCCGTAGGTTCTTGCGCAGGTCCGGTTGGGTCAGATAAAGACGCCCGACGGTTCCGATTCAAGCCTTTGGGTTGCCCTTCGCGCCAGCTAAGTCCTCGAAATTACGCAGAACGCTGCGCTCATAAGCAAACGAGTCTTCGTCGGAGAAACCGAGAGGTGCAACCGACGTAATGAAGTAAATGGTTGCTTCGCATTAGGGTCAAGACAGTAATCTGGGGGCTAGAATTTGGGTCCAATTAGGGTCCATTAAGGGTTCCTGACGGTTCCTTACAACGCCAAAGGTGGCTGCCAGCGCCGTTGAATGTCAATCAGTTACCGTTAAACTGGACCTTGACACGGTAGAGGTGTCGGGGTCGAGTTCTCCTCTTCAGTGGACAATGCATATGCTGGTCGGAGATGCGTCGGATGGATAACTGGAACCCGTCTGGTGCGGGACCACGTTAATTCGGAAGCATTGTCCCAGGCGTCTTCACTCCGGTGCTCGCAAAACATACGAAGCGTTTCAGCCTCGTGGATGCCGTGTCGGTTGGCGTGGACCGCATGCAGAGGAGTTTCGAGCCGATGCAGCGTCAGGTCGAAACCTGGAGAGCAAGCCGTATCCGGGACGAAACCGCGAAGCTTGTCATCTATCGCGAGTTCGTCGAGGGGGATCTCGAAGCACCGAAGCACCTCGCACGGCGAGTGCATGACTTGTACTTCAACCCAACGATCGATGAATTTGCGCCAAGGACGTTATGGAGCTTGGAGAATTCCTTCACGTCAGCGTTCAAGGAGCTCGATCCAATTCCACAGTTCAGGGCGACGGCAAAGCTCGCACCGTTTCTTGAAGGTATGCAGACGCTCGCAGCATGAAACGGTTCAGGGTGGAACATTGGTGGGGGGATAGAGAGCGTTCCAACCTGTCCTCCTAGTTGCTCTCTATCCCATTTTCGATCGCGGCGGTACCAGCTACATATAATATAAGGCAAGCCTTTTGGCTTGCCTTTTCTTATACGACAAAATCCGTGTTTCGCTGTATGTCGCGGACCCCAATTACATCGATGCGGCGTTGCATCCGTACTCTTGGTATAAACGGTTTGTGATAGACGGAGCAGGGCAACATCATCTGTCCAGAGAATATGTGGACACGATAACCGTGATGCCGGACACGGAAGATCCTGACCCGACAAGAGACTGGCGCAATCGTGCGATTGCCTGTTAAAACAATCCTCCGTTCGTGGTTCTCTTGGGGATTCGACGCGCTCGAATGGCGTACCCGTCTAGGGTTCGTGGATCTCGCCATTTGGCTAGGGCGCGGGCTACGACATTTCCGGCGGATAATCGAACAGGGTGCGCTCTGTTTTCTCTCGATCGTCTTCTTACCTACATTGCCACTCGATGCTGCAGCGCTGGTAGGACCTTAGAACCCATATTTCTCTTTGCGAAGCTTAAAGGCTTCTTTGCCACCTTCGGTCACCGCCGTGATCTCATCTTTGATGCCGACGTTATCGATCGCTCCCGTGGCTTTAACTTGCCCACCGGTCTGGTCACCAGCTTTCACATAATCGCAGCAAACTACAAGCTCCGCGTCACCGTTTACGACGAAGTTGGCGTTGTGGCTGGCGAAAATAAGTTGGCGGTAGCTCTTTGCCTTCCATATCTGCCGCACAATCTCCGGGCTCATCTTGCTGTCGACGTCGTCCTCGGGTTGATCAATGATAAGCGGAGCCCCGGGTTGGTCAAGTAGTACGGTGAGAAGCGCGGTCGCTTGCTGGCCGGCTGACGCATCAGCGAACTCTATGTACTCCTTCGTATCCTTATTGGTACAATACCGAAAGACCGGATTGAATTCGAGTTCGGTCACCGAGAGTTCGAGCCACTTCGCTGAATCGAAACCTGCTGCAAGTCTGGTCTTTTCACTCATGATGAATCGGCATGTATCCATAACTGTCGTAGCCGGTAACGGATCAGTACCGCCTGTCCTGTGAAGTGCGAGCGCTTCTAGTTCAGTGAGGAGTCCATTCCACGCTATGATCGGGTCTGCCGCGCTGAGCACATGCTGACAAAGGTCGTCGAAGCCGGCGAAGGCAATCTTAAGTTGTTGACTCAAACACTCAATATCGAGACTCTCTTTTATTTCTGCCTTGATTACTCCATTGGAAAGAGTGGAAAATGTGTGGCACTGCCCGTCGATCTTATTAATTTTTTGGGCGTGGAGATCGGTTCCACTTGGTCCTTAAGTCGTTGTAGACGGTATCGGTCTCGCCGAGACTCGTGAGGGCATTGCGATTCGCCATCTGCAATTTCTTGATTTCGGCGATTCTCTTCTCGCCCGCTTGGATCTGCTTTAATTGCTGCTGATTGACCTTCGCTTTCGCTTTTGCGGCCTCGTACTTCTTGTCAAAGTCTTTTTTTGCTTTGTCCCATTGCTTCAACTCATCGTGTATCTCTCTTAGGGAGGCGCTTCCGAACAGGTCAAAGAGGACCGCGACCTGCTTTCTGATGTCGCCGAACTTTGCGGCGTATTTCCGCTTAATCGTCTTGATCAGAGCTGTATTCTGTACTTCGAGGTCATCCTCCGGCTTTCCGACGCCCTCGTCGAGTTCGCTCTTGAGGGTGCCGACTAGCTCTTCCACTCGGGTCAGGTTGTTCTTGAGATTTTCGATGATGAGTTCCTCGTTGTCGTGCTGTGTCTTCTGTTTGATTATTTGCTGATCCGAATCCGAAAGACCCTTGAGAGCCTTCCGCATCGTAGCAAGCTGCGTCTCAAGAGACGTGATCTCGAGATGGTATTTCGCCAGTTCAATCTCGATTTCTCTCTTGCGAATTTTCTTGCCGTAGGCGGTTCTGATTTTCGCTTCGGTGTCACGGATGTCAGATCGGATCTGGTCGAGGCTCTGCTTGATCGGGAGCTCGACAAACCGTTTGAGCTCCTCGATCCGTACGCCGATGCTGCTCAACTGTTTTTGGCTGTATGCCTCCACCGCGAAGGGATTGCGGACCTCTTGCTCGGTGGTTTGGATAAAATCCGCATCCCCGATCTTGAGAAGAATCTCCTGCGTTTTTGAGTTTCTCTTGATGATGTGCTTCACGTCGTTCAGCAAAAACATGACGATCACCTCGCCGTCCATCTTGTTCAAAGTGTCGTCAATCATTTTTTTTCTCTTTATCTGTACGGGGGCAATGTCCGAGTCAGTATTGTCAACTGGCTGATCGCAGAGTCCCCAGCGCAGATATTCCAGTATTGTCGACTTGCCGGTGCCGCGACCGCCGACCACCGCGTGGTTCTGTTGGTTGAACTCGACCTCGATTCTGCCCATGAATTTCGAGTTTGAAACGCTCATCGAGGTGACCCAGAGACTCGGCAGCTCGGGCTCAACGTGCGATAGACGGGACTCTTTCGCGAGACAAGCTTGCCTCAGTGCTTCTGCGGTGGGTTCAGACCACGGCCCTGCGGATTACGCCCTTTGCGTGGGCAGAAATGTGCTTGGAATTGAATCGCGCGGCCATATCAAATAGAGGCTAATGCCGAGATCGAGAAGGCGATTGAGGCGCGGAAGCGGCACATGCTTGTCGCGATGGCGACCGGCACCGGTAAAACATTCATGACGGTGAACGAGGTTTACCGGCTCATGAAATCCGGAGTCGCGAAGCGCATCTTGTTCCTCGTTGATCGCCGCGCCCTTGCCGCACAGGCGGTGCGAACTTTCGCATCGTTCGAACCCGAGCCGGGGCACAAGTTCAACCAGCTGTATCAGGTATACAGCCAGCGGTTCCACAAAGAAGATTTCGACGAGGACGAGAAGTTCGATCCAACGGTGCTGCCCGGTGCCTATCTGCTTGAGCCGAAGCTGGGAGACGCATTCGTATACGTCTGCACAATCCAACGAATGGCGATCAATCTTTTCGGCCGCGAGACGGTGCTCGGTGACAGCGACGAGGTGCCAGACGAAGATGCGGAGGAGCTGAAGAATATTCCTATTCATGCATTTGATCTCGTAATCGCGGACGAATGCCACAGGGGATATACAGCGACGCAGGTCGCAATCTGGCGCAAGACCCTCGAACACTTCGATGCGACAAAGATTGGACTCACTGCCACACCCGCGTCACACACAACCACTTATTTCAAAGATATTGTTTACCGATATAAATATGAGCGAGCAGTGCGAGAGGGCTATCTCGTGGACTACGACGTGGTATCGGTGCACTCGAATGTGCGGATGATCCTCGCAGTTGGAACACAAGTAGACAAATCCCCGGCCTCCCCCACGGATCGTAGGTCAAAGCAAGACATCTCGTCGCTGGCCAGATACAAGGCCGATGATGTCCGTGGCTTTGCTTTCGAAATCCAGGGTCGAAACATGCTTTCGTTATCACTGGGACACTATACTAGTGCTGGGCAGAAACACACTGTCCGCGCTGGGCACGTAGCTGGCCGTCACCCGATGCGTACCGACCTTGAGCTGCGATGTCTCCCACGTTGTTCGGCTCTTGGAGTCGAGCTTGACCGGTTCTCCTACGTTCGAGCCGTCGACGGCGAACTGGACGGTCCCGCTCGGAAGGCCCGCGACCGTTGAAGAGTTTGGAGCAACAAAGGCGGTGAAGGTTACCCATTCTCCGACCTGCGAAGGATCTTGGTCATCGGTCACGTTTGTGGTGGTCGAGTAGGTCTGGATACGCTGGGTGACCAAGTAAGCGTTGGCGAAGTCGCGGTTACCGGTGACTCTCACGTCGAAAACGCAGTCGGAGTGCCTGTTCTTGTTCGTAATTGGTCGGCAGGCTTCTTCGGCGACAGCCTCGCTGGCGGGCTGTACCGGTTTCGTATCTGGATCCGCACCCGTGTACAAAAGACAACCATGTGGCTACGCGGTGTGTCGCCCACCGAAATAAGTTGTCCCAGGAACCGGAGCAGAAACCGAGTCGCCTGAAAATGGGCGCAGAGCCATCACGCGGACCGTAGCGAAATGCGCAACCCTCGGAAAGTGGGTCAGAACCCGCGCGTCACCTGACAAGATCCGCTTTTTCAGGTGAGGCACTTGTATCATCCGCGTGAGTAGTGGTACGACAGGGGTCCGAAAGCTCCGCCTTGCGAGCACTTGGAATCCTTCAGCTAGTGTGTTCAATTGCTTCGAATTTAGGGGATGCTCGAATTCCGACACATCTTCTCTGGGTGGAAATAGCTTGCGTAAGTGCTCCATGGTCCAGGAGAAACGTACTGGCTCTTTGAGAATAAATAGGCCATCCGGCTTCAAAATGCGTCGTATTTCGTTCTTAACGCGATCCAATTGCAGGTGGTGAAGGACCGACATACAAAAGACAACATCGACCGACTGGTCTGTCAGGCGCGTCTCATAAGCTGATGCAATCTGCAACTCGGCATCGATGCCGTACCTTTGCAATCGTTCGCGGGCAATGGCGATCAGGTGGGGCGAAATATCTATGCCGATAACGCGAGCTCCGCGATATCGGAGCGGGACGACTTCTTCCCCCGCTCCGCAACCGAGGTCCACTACCAACTTGTCCTGCGCGTCCCCAAGCAGGTAAAAAGCATATTCCAGCGGATAGCATGTGTCGGCTGGGGGATTTTGGTATCGCGCGAGGTCGGCGTCGCGGATTCTGATCTTGCTGGCTTCCGAAGCGCTGCGAGCGATCTCCGCGGAATCGTGAGCCGTGGGCATACCAAACCTCCTGAAGATTGCGAGGGGAATCACGCATCGCCGTTCGGTCTTGCGGTGGTTACACCTCAGTTCCCTGGTTTGGGGATCCTGATCGAAATCTTGCCCTGGACGTGTCCGCTAACCTGGGCGGAAAACTATCCGGAGGCGCGATCTCCATGCGTGCACCCTCAACTCCCACAGCGAAGAAAGAAAATGTTTTCGATTCCTCGCCCACATGAGACTCTGGCAGCGGCTTCTTTCCAGGCATCGGTGGGCGCTCCGTCAGTGATCAGAAAGACCCAAGGGCGACATTAAGAGACACCATTCTCCAAACGGAACTTGATCAGGCGTGGCACCCATATTGATCGCCTCCTTTATGTATGCTTTGGGTTTATTCGTTCTTCCGGAGGAGAGAATCTTCGCTTGTTCGGTAAATTCACTTCCTTTCTGCCTATGTCGGGTCCGGCGGCGGAGGCTGAGTTGGTCTAATTCTGGGCGGTGAAAATCTGGATAAGCTTCGGTTTCTGCCCTGATTTACAAAGCAAGATGTGGGTTACACCAGGGGGAAGAGTAGCGTTTTCATCATCGGTTTCCAGCAGCTCGCCATTTGCCCGCAGCGTCTCTATGAGCCGCTTCTCGTCCGCTGTAAAGGAGTCGAATTTTGATGTCATTTCAACTCGTGGGCTCGCCCTAGTATTTCTTAACACCATAAGTCTCCCTGTCTAGCAAGGAACATGGTTCTGTTCCAAATTCCGAACAGAGGTTCTTGGTTTTTTGCGAACGTCGTACTGTTTTGATCTCGACTCGCAGCCCCTGCCGTTCCATGGTCTTCCAAGATACATTCCGGCCAGCACCCTGATTTCAATCCCATTCGGGAGTCGCCCGGGGGCAGCTCCCGGTCTTGAAGACCTACAAATCCGAATTCTTTTGGATGTCCGGATTTTGGAACTTATCGGAAAGTGAATTCCATCAGCAGTAGCTCACCAAAAGTCCGCCAACCGAACTGTGCAACTTGATCGCGTGCCGCAGCAGCCGCCAAGAAGCAATAACCGAGATTTGGTCGTGCCGGGTGGTTGGCGAAAGGTATTGTTGTTGCGCAAAGGTTAAGGAGGCTAAACTATCGCCATGGCAACGAGTGCCCGTGTTAGTCCTGTCGAAGTAGGAACGGCGGAAGAACGAATGAGATTTGGTAAGAGCCGCCGCAACGCGGTGAGCCGAACGGCGCATAGCGAGTTGCGGCCGAAGGATAGGAAACTTGATCCCATCCAAGTGCTTCTGTCTTCGGTCGATGGTCGTCTTCCGCAACTACTGCCGCTTAAGTACTCAAGGATGTCGTCTTCGCCTTTTGCCTTCTTTCGCGGCGCGGTGTCCATTATGGCAGCGGACTTGGCCCGCTTGCCGCACTCTAACCTTAACGTGCAACTGTGTGGAGACGCGCACGTTCAGAACCTGGGCTCCTTTGCCGCGCCGGACGGAAAACTGATTTTCGATCTGAACGACTTCGATGAGACCATCTACGGCCCTTGGGAGTGGGATGTTAAGCGGATGGCTACGAGCATTATTCTTGCTGGCCGCGAAGCCAAACAGAAGCGGTCGACTCGCCGCGCTGCCGCAGAGGCATTTGTGGAGAGCTATTGCCGATCCATGGCCGAATTTGCGCGTCGGCCGATTCTTCAGGTGGCAAGGCACTTGATACACCGGGAAGAACGCATTCGGCCTATCCACGCCGCCCTTCGCCAGTCTGAACGTGCCAAGCCCCTCGACTTTTTGGAGAAGTACTTGCAGGTTGACGGACGCGGGGAGCGCCGTTTTCGGGATGGGCGACCCGATTTTTGGCGGGTGACCGGCCAGGAAGCCAAGGATGTTTTGTCCTCACTCAATACTTATCGTGACTGTTTGAGCCCAGAGCGAAGGCACCTGTTCGATCTCTTTCGACCTGTTGATGTCGGCTTTAAAGTTGTCGGAACGGGGAGCGTTGGATTGCGAGATTATGTGGTGCTGTTCGAGGGTAACGGGCCCAAGGATCCTCTTTTTCTACAAATCAAGCAGGAAGTGAAGTCGGCTTACACTCCGTACCTGCTCGACCTCGTCAACAAACACCAGGGGCAGCGCGTGGCGGAAGGGCAGAGGGCCATCCAGCCGTTGTCGGATCTACTCTTGGGTTGGACGGTGTTCGGAGGGCGTGAATACCTGGTGAGGCAGCTCAACGACCACAAGGGCGGCATCGACCTCAAGACACTTAAGGGCGGCGGCTTGAAAAGCCTAGCGGTGGTTGCGGGTGAGCTCCTGGCGCGAGGACATGCCCGATCCGGAGATCCTTGTATGGTTCGTGGTTACTGCGGCAGCGGATCAAAGATCGTGAAAGCGATTACGGATTTTGCGTCTCAGTACGCCGATCAAACCGAAGCTGACTACGCCAAATTCATGGCCGCGATCAAGAACAAGAAAATCAAAGTCGCAGGTGAAGCGGCAGCCTGAAAGTGTAGTCTCAGAACAATTTTTCCAGGACATTGTGATCGCAATCCTTGTGTCCGGCAGGATCGACCGGGGGTGCCCCGCGACGTCGCTGCGGGCGACACCGACGCTACGCCAGAAGAAGCTACGAGCGGTGGTTCAGGCCATCATCAAGGTCACGAGGCGAGTTGATGTCTTGGGTGGACTACTGAATCGGGGTGGGATGGTGGCCAAAGGACAATGTTTATCCGGCGTTGCCGCAGAGTCCTTTTCGTGATTCTTCATTACTTATCAGAGATGACAAAGTTGACCACCGCCATCTCGTTCCCGTTCACCGAAACTTTCTTCTCCCACGTCTTCGGTGGGGTGAAGACTGGTCGTTGAACCCTCCGCTCGGTTAGAACATCAAAAGCAGTCTCTTGCCGGGCGACGCCCCAACCCTCGTGCCAGGCGACAATTGCGTATTCTCCTGGAGGCACAGCTGTGAGTTCAAACTTCCCGCTTTCATCGGTTACGGCATAGTAAGGGTGGGGAACCACAAAGACCTCGGCATTCATCCAAACATGTCCGCCGTTGCACCTAAGGTTAACCAGACCTGTGGAGGGCATGTTGCGAGAAATGACCTGATTAGTAAAAGGGAACGGTAAATTAAATGTAGCTGCACCATCCATGTGAATGGTGTGCAGGACGGGATCAGAGCTCTTCATCTGAAGAGGGCCACTCTCGGGTACTAACATTATATGAGGCTCGTAGTGACAATGCCTTTGGTCCAGGTGGCGTCTGGTCTCGGGGATGTCCATCGCTTTCCCGCTGGAAATGTATTTCAGGAACACGACGGTATTGGCGACGCCGCCTTGCGGTCCCACGATCAATCTTTCCAGATCGACCTTCTTGCGTGATTCGGGATCGCAAACGGCTGGGTCCTTCGTAATCGGAAAAGTGAGCGCGCGGGGTGCTGGGCCCGCCCACTGCACAGAGCCAGTGATCGTTCCCGCATTGCTGACAGACACAACTTGATATTTGCTTTGAGACGCGGCATTTCTGGCTGCAATTAACAAAAGCGCGGAGAATACTGTAAATTTGACAGTGCGGAACATCGTCACCCTAGTCCTCTGTTTTGCATCTTAGTAATCTTCCCTCCTCAGGAACAAATTACCAAAGTAATGGTTAAGTCCGTTCGGAAGCGCAGTCCCAAGTTGCGTTATAGGATTGGGATAACAAGGCGCGTCAATGCGGCAAGACGGATTGACGTGGGTTCGACCAAGGCGGAAGAAACCATTTTACGCTTTACACTACTCTGAAGGAGTTGTGAACGAAGCTCGGGAATGTGTCTTTGTAGGCTGACTTGTATGCTTGGGTAGCTGGGCAAATTCGGCGGGCGGATCGAGAGAGCATTTTCTTAGGAAGGCAGACCTGGTTAGAGTTCCATTGAGCCAGGATCCTATGTCATCAAGGCTTGCGGCCGCTACCCCTCCGCGGTGATCTAAAAAGATCACGACAATGCCCTGTACTGAGCTGTCAGAGCTATGTGTCGCCTCACGATAGCGCTCAGTGAAAATAGCCTGCGCAAACCGCAACTTGCTTTCCCCGGTGTTATTAGGAATGTGTACTGCAGGCTGAGCCCATACGAAGAGCGATGGCTTTCCCTTGAGCCGGATCCAATCACCAGAAAATGTGTAAGTGCTCTCTCTCACGATGGTGAAATCGGCGGGTAGCGCCACCACTTTGTCCTGCGCAATTGAAAAATCCGACGATTCTGGCACGTTTAATTGAATTTGAGAGCTCTTGACCCAGCCGCTTCGGGCGCCATCCAGTTTCACTCGTATCCACGTGCCTCGGTTCTCGAGAATCTCGAATTCATCCTCGGGTTGAGCCTTCAAAAGCACCGCAGCACTGGCAGCAGGATTATCGAATATAGGGATATTTGGCTTCGCCACTGCAATGAATTTGTCGGTAGTGGGTTGGGTTGCGGTGTTTAGTACTTCTAACTTGTGTTCGAGGTCAGCGAGGTTCCGTTCTGCTTCGAGGCGTTGGGCGCGTGCAGCTGCAATCTGCTCTTCCGACGAACCTGGTGGAGCGACTAGCGTCGGCTTGGCCTGAGCCAAATAATTTCCTAGCCGATCGAGGAGATCATTCTCCAATCGGCCGTTTGATTGGAGAACTCGATAACCCTGGTTTTTCCCATCTGGATCTGAATACCAGGCGGAAACATTCGCTTTCACGCGCACCAGGGTCTTCCCGCCTCCCGCAGGCACGAGTTCAACCTTAAATTCGTAATAGGGCTGCTGATAATGATCGATCTGAACTCGTTCGGTTTGAATGAATCCTTCCAATGTAGGCAAGCGAGCTCCATTGTCGGCTCCGACCTTTTGCAATGCTGCCTTCAAATCGGGTATGGATGCCGGGTACTCGCGTTCCTTTGCTGCGCTGGCTGTGTCCGCAGCCTTAAGTGAGGGCAGGGCGAACACGAGTAGTGCCAGCGCTGTGCTCAGTCTGAGGGTAGACCTCACGGCGCCGCCTCCAGCATCAGCCGGTAAACCCAACCCTGATCCCCTTTGACGGTTTGGACACGGTACCAACCAGGAGTTTGGAGTAGAACCAAAACAGTGTCGCCATGCGACAAGGATTGCAGAGTCTTCGATTGATTGTAGGGCTCGGCTTTCAAGTCTGCTTTGGCGGATTTGATGCGTGCAGACCTTTGGCGTTGTAAGTCTTCTATTTCTTTCTGGAGTTGCTGGCCCCGTTCGGTGGTCGCCTGCAGTTGGGCGTTCTCCTTCTGCAACTCTGATTGCAGATTCGTCCGCTGCTCTTCTTGCTGCTGCTGGGGCGCCGCCGTGCCAGGATTTTGCTGCACCAGGTTCCCGAGTTCTTTGGCCTCTGTGTTGAGTGCTCCAGCAAGTTTCTGCGTTCCATCCCCGGCCTGCTTTGCATCGGCGGCAGCGGTAGGTTGTTGGTCGTGCCCGGTACCTTTCAGTTGGTCCGATATTGCGGCAAACTCGGCATTTTCGACGTCGCCATCCGAGGGATGGGATCGGTGGTGATCATCTTCGTCGTAGGTGGCATCGATTCGGAGCCGGGTTACGTTGGGGGATACTGGCTCAACGATGTAGCGGACCACCACCGTGCCCTGGTCCGCGCTTTCGAAAAAGTGCTCGGGCGCCAGCGTATCCGGCCGCACTTTGTACAGCACCGTCCCTTGGCCGCTCCAGTTCCGAAAAGCGCGAGATGTCTCGGCGGGTTTGGCGCCGTCCAATTCCTTAGTCCCACGATATTGCCAGGTTCCGCGGATCACTCCATCTTGCGTATTGCGTAACTTGCCGAACAATTTTGATGACTTGATCGTAAGGACTGTTCAGATCGACAGAAAATCCTTGACCCCAATGCTTATGAGTCCGAGCACCACTGGACATCACCAGCAGCAGGACGCTTAGTATGACCAACAACTTCGCGATTGATCGCAGCAATTTCACGCGTAATCTCATATTTATCGAAACGACAGGAATGAATCCAAATCCTGTTGAAGCGCCAGTGGACAGAAGCTCAGAAAACCGATCTTACGACCTACCAAACAACATCATCGCAAGAATCACGGGCAAATAGATCACCGAAGCGTGAACGACCCGGGTGGCCACCGCTCTCGAACACGAAATCGCCAGCTTGGCTACGTAATACAAGAAAAACACGCCTGCAGCAGCCATACCGAGCGGATACAGGACAGGACCTTTGTGACCGACAGCAGGGAGTATCGTCGTAATTACTAGGGCGACTGTGAAAATCACGATTTCGCCTCGCGTAAAGCTGCCATCAATGTCGAACCGGGGCAGCATCTGGTAACCCGCTCGATCGTAATCTTCACGATACATCAGCGCAATTGCCAGGAAGTGAGGAAACTGCCACAGGAAGAGGATTGCGTAGAGGAACCATGCAGACCGGTCGACACTGCCGGATGCGCCCGCCCACCCGATCAGCGTGGGCATGGCGCCAGGGACAGCTCCCAACAAAGTGCATAAGGCGGTCTTTCTCTTCAAAGGGGTGTACACCAGAAGGTACGAGAGCAGTGTTGCTATCGCGATTAATGCAGCCAGCGCATTCACCAGGACAAAAAGGTACAAACCTCCAGCTAAGCTGAGTAGCACTCCGAAAAGCAGGGCTTCGTTCGCACGAATTCTGCCCGACGGCAAGGGACGCTTGGCGGTGCGACGCATTTGAGCATCGTAGGTACGTTCCATGAACTGATTGAGAGTTCCGGTGCCGCTGGCGACCAGTAGCGTCCCAATAAGCGTGTCAACGAGCCCACTAATCTTCAGCGCTCCCGCACTGCCCAGGTAATATCCCGCCGAGGTCGTGATCAGTATCAGCAGGTTCACTTCTGGCTTGGTCAGCGTGTAGTAATCCCGCAGCCTGGATGCGAGTGCTTGGGGGGAGGTGGTTTGGTCTGCCATAACCTGAGTGGCCGCCATTTTACCAGTCTTGGCTCCATTCGCCAGGGTGGTCAGGCCGCTTAAACTGATTGCGCTTGTGATGGACAACGAAAATCATGCCAACAGTCGCGAGTGTGGGCGGAATGATAAGGACCAGAATCCCGCTGCGCAGTGCCTGAATCATTCGAGCGCCCGCGGAAGCCGCTTGCGTATAGCAAAGCGCACAGCCTTGGGAAAAAGCAGGCACGGGTGTCAGCAGCAGGATCAGTCCCGCCAGCGCGATGCCAATAAGATGGATTGGCCTCTGGAGCTTCATGTTGACTTCCTCTCGGAGCCGAGTTGTGGCGTCCACGCTACTTTGCCCACGGCACCCCTCCGGACAGCCGGAAGCTGTCGGTCCACCCATATTGCATCGCCAACAGCACAAAAACCGTAAAGACCACCACAAACCACAGCAATCCGCGATTCTCCGCCCACAAATGCATAAAGAACAAGAGCGCCAGCCCGGCCTCGACGATCGCCACTATCATCATCCGCACAAACATCTGCGACGCGTCAATATTTTGATAGGCAATGACGAACTGAAACGCTGCGAGGGCCAGTATGCAAAGGTAGACGACCAGGTCTTTCCCGATTCCACTACTCTTGTGTTCTGCGGCGGTAGTCATAGTGATATGCTCCAACCCTGCTCAAACTCAGTGGGCCAGATTCAGAAGATAGACCAAGGGCACCACGAACATCCAAACGATATCCACGAAGTGCCAATAAAGGCCGAGGATTTCGAGGTCATCGGCCTTGTAGCGGCCGCGTTGATATCGGATCCCGACCACAATCAGAGCGATCACCCCAGCGGTGACGTGCGTAAGATGCAACCCGGTGATGCTAAAAAATGCCGAGCCGAAAAGCCCGGTTCCCCAGGGGTTCTGGAACAGCGTCATTCCCTCACCGATCAACGCCAGCCACTCGCGAATGTGCAGCAGGGCAAAAATGATGCCGGCGGCAGCGGTAATAAAGGTCCAGCGGAGAGCTCCCGATTTGTCGCCCGCCTTGGCGGCCCTAATTCCAAGCAGCATGGTCAAGCTGCTGGTCACGAGGATGAACGTCATCAGCGCAACGTTGGTGATGTTGTGGAAAGGTCTCGGCCAGTTGGGAGTGGCGTTGCGGATAAATCCATAGGCCACAAGGCACGCAGCAAAAGTCGCTGTGTCGGCGATGATGAACAGCCACATCGCCAATTTTTTTGCCGGAACCGAAAATGCAGGGCCCGCTGTTAGACCCGCTGTGGGTCCTCCAATCGTCAAATCGGCGTGGCTCACGGTCCCTCCTTCTGCTTGCACTTACTAGAGCTTGATCCACAGCAACAACAGCAGATACACCCAAAGCACGTCCATAAAATGCCAGTAGCGCGAGGTCGCATCCAGGGTGCTTTTTCGCAGGATCGACTGATTCAGTCTGCGAATCACACGCATCAACCCGCCCAGCCCGCCAAGCACGTGCAGGGCATGCATTGCCGTCAGCACGTAGAAGAAAGAGCTGTTGGGATTGGTGGCTAGGTAAAG
>QIAR01000322.1 GCA_003225595.1 Acidobacteriota bacterium
CCAACTTCTCCAGCTTTTGCGAGGATGCTTCTGCGATTCGCCTGTCCAGTAGCGAGCGCCACCGCAGAACTCCCATTACCAGCTCAGTTGCGAGGGCGTGGTCGGCGGAAGAAAGGTTCACGTACCGCGATGAGTGCAAGAGTTCGGAGGCGTAGGCGTCCTCCTGTTCTATGCGGAGGAGAATGTCGAAAGCAGTAGCGCGGGCGGGAGAGACGGGCATGAGAAGTTGCTAGCGGCAGTGAATAGTGTCGGCCCTCGAGTATCTTCTTGTAATCGACAGAGTTTCGGTCCGCTGAAAGTACAAACGTCCTTCGCTTCGCTCAGGATTGCAACCTAAATAGAATAGCGATGAAAGCGTAAATAGAATAGCGAAACAGTTCAGCCCAGCTTCTCTCCAGTATTCGGGTGGTAGCCATGGATGAAATCGCGCGCCGACATTCGTTTCTTCCCTTCAGGCTGGATTTCGAGAATTTCGACAGAC
>QIAR01000324.1 GCA_003225595.1 Acidobacteriota bacterium
CGTTGTTCTTGATCTTTTCCGGCTGCATGACCGGCAGGCCCAGCTCTATTGCGCGGTGCTTAACAGGTGGGGGCGACAATTCCAAGCCACGCCCGCGAGGTTTGTCCGGCAACGTGACCACCAGCGAGACCTGGAATCCGACTTCCACCAATCGGTTCAGCGTTGGCACAGCGAAGCGCGGTGTTCCACAGAAGACGAGGTTTAGCGATTGATTCATTGAGGAATTGAGGCACTGGGTCATGGAATCATTTGCTCGTCCAACCCGCTTATCCCCGCGGACCAGAATGAGCCAATGATCCAATGACTCAATCCCTCAATGGCTCAATCTCTCGACTCCTACCACTCACCAG
>QIAR01000325.1 GCA_003225595.1 Acidobacteriota bacterium
GTCACGTTTCAACGTGCTGAGATGATGGATATAAAGCTTGCCGTTTAGATGATCCGTTTCGTGCAGGAAGGCACGGGCCAGCAGCTCTTCCCCGGTTTTCTCGAAAAAATAGCCGCTTACATCCTGGGCACGAATGGTCACTTTTCGTGGTCGTGTGACCGGCTCACGAAATTCCGGAATGCTCAGGCAGCCCTCATTCTGAGTCTGGCGGCCTTCGGTGTGAATGATCTCCGGATTTACTAAGACCAGTTTGGCGTCCGGGTCTTCTCTGAAGGTGATATCCACGACAGCCAAACGCTTGCAAACCCCGATTTGTGGCGCCGCCAAGCCCACACCGTGGGCCGCGTACATGGACTCGAACATATCTTCGACCAGTCTTTGCAACTCACCGTCAAAAGAGGTGACTGGTTCCGATGGTTTCTCGAGAACTGGA
>QIAR01000326.1 GCA_003225595.1 Acidobacteriota bacterium
TAGGCAGCCTTGACCGGTTCGCGTGTGGCGAAATCCACTGATTGCAGAGGACGGCGCAAGGTTGAAATTGGCTTGAGGTAGCTACGCACTCGAATGTCCTCGCCGTTCGAGACTCCGCCCTCAATGCCGCCAGCGTTGTTGCGAGCTCGTGTGAAACCACTAAATCCCGTCTGCATCGCGTATCCTATTTCATCATGCACCAATGAGCCGGGGGAAGCGGCGGCTGTTACGCCTGTGCCAATCTCCACCGCTTTCACTGCCTGCAATGACATGAGAGCCCCGGCGAGCAGGGCGTCGAGGCGCTCGTCCCACTGCGCGTACGTTCCAAGTCCTGGCGGTACATTGTGCGCGACCACTTCGAAAACACCACCCACTGAATCGCCGGTTTTCAGCACCTTGTCCACTTCTTCTTTCATGCGCTGCTCGGCTTCTGGGTCGGCGCAATTCAGCAAAATCTCCTCCCGGTCGCACAGGGGCCGAATCTGCTCCCAGGGAACTTCTTTTTCTCCTAGCGACGCCCCCCCTACAGCGGTCACATGGCTGGCCACCTCAATCCCTAATTCTCGCAAGAAGAGCTTGGCCACGGCGCCGACTGCGACCCGGGCAGCCGACTCCCTGGCCGAGGCGCGCTCGAGAACATAGCGGGCCTCAGGAAAGTTGTACTTCAAAGCGCCCGCCAGGTCCGCATGGCCGGGACGGGGCGAGCCTACCCGCTTGTGCTTGGCCGGGTCGCCCTCGGCCACCGGCAGCGACTCCTGCCAGTTATCCCAGTCCTTATTTTCCAACAAGATGGCAACCGGTGAGCCGATGGTCTTACCTTGCCGCACACCCGAAAGGATGTGTGCGGTGTCACGCTCGATCTTCATCCGCCCACCGCGGCCGTATCCCTGTTGTCGTCGCCATAACTCATGGTCGAGAAACGCCTGTTCGATTCGTATCCCGGCAGGCAGGCCGGAAAGAAACGCCACCAGCGCCTCGCCATGGGATTCCCCTGCCGTAAAATAGCGCAACATGAAGTCTGGATTGTATCCGATGACGCGGGTCAATTGACCCACATCAGTGGCAACTATCTGCCGAATTCTATGTTCTGGATTTGGCGAGGCGCGGTCAGAACCTGTAGAATGCCCCTTTAACTACAGGCATTTTCAATCCGCCACTGGCGTTGGCTCGCGAGCAGTGCAATTCCGTAGTTCTCTGGCCGTTGGGGAGGAGGAGTTGTGTCTTTTAACCAGGGAGTTGCTACCAAAACAGGACTTGGCAGCCGGATTCGCTGTGTAGTGGTGGATGACCACGCTTTGCTGCGTCAAGGAGTGCGCCGGCTGTTAGAGGATGAGCCGGACTTCGAGGTCGTGGATGAAGCCAGCAACGGCACTGAAGCATTGAAGATGGCGCTGCAGCATCGGCCGGACTTGGTGTTGATGGATATTGGTATGCCGGGGCCATCCTCGTTCGAAACCGCAAGGTCCATCGTGAAAGGCTGTCCGCAAACCAAACTTGTATTTCTCACCATGCATGAAGATGAAGAGTACGTCGTGCAAGCCTTGCAGGCTGGAGCTGCAGGATATTTGCTGAAAGACACTCCCGCCTGGAAACTCATCAGCTCACTTCGCGAAGTCCACCAAGGTGGGAGATGCCTGAGTCCCGAACTGCTCGGCAAGCTGGTCGACGACTTTCGCAGTCGCGAGGACAGTCACGTGCGCCCGCGCAACTCCACGTTGACCCCGCGCGAACGGGAAATAATGAAATTGCTTGCCGAGGGCAATACCGTCCGAAGCATCGCAGGAATATTGGGGGTGAGTATCAAGACCGTGGAGGCGCACAAATTCAATCTCATGCGAAAACTTGATATTCACAACAAAGCGCAACTCGTAACCTGCGCGATCCAAAAGAAAATTGTAAAGATGCCGATGCCGGCCTAATCTAGGCTAAGGCCTCACCTTGGTGCGCCTGACGATGTAGGTCATGATTTCACCGTAAGATGTCTTCAGAAACATCTTCCGTTTTTCCAGGGGCACCTCGATCGGCTGACCGATCTTCCACTCTACGGGAAGTGCGGACGGCTGGATTATGGGTGTGTAATCGGTAATGTAGGTCTCATTCCCCATCCGAATCCGCAATTCGTAGGTTTCTGTTTCGGAGTATGTGACCACCACATCCCAGAGATAGCTTCGTGGGACCGTAGCAATTTTCTTTTGGATCTCGAGCAGAACCGCGGTCCCATACGGGTGCTCGGCAAAAACCAGCGATGAGAGAAAGCATCCGAGCGAGCCGAATGCGAGAAGCAGCGAACGAATCTTCTTCATGGAGAGGCTGACGAGGTAAGCGGTCTTCTCAAGTGTGCTTGCCTTGCCGCGATCTGGAGCGGCGAGACTGAAAGAGGGAACGGGCTGCTTTTCCGTTCCCATGCTAAACGACAGACGACGTTGACGAGTCGAACGACACGAGCTACCGATAAAGCTCTGGCACCGGCTCAATCAGTCATCGCGTTGCCGCTTTACTCTGCCTTATTTTCGCCCAGCGTGCTCTCTGGGCGGCCGCGATCCGCTTTCTTGCCGCAACTGACAATCTGCGTCGTGGCCAGCGTGCGCCGTGAGCCGCAGCTTTGTGATTTCGTCCTGTTAAACTCCGTATGGCGACGATGGCATTTTCCAGCCGATTTAGTTCCCGCTGGACGCGACTACGCTCTTCCTGCAACTCAGCTACTATTCGTTGGAAGTTCCGCATGTTATCCCCCTCGTGGACGATTCTAGCAAAGCATTGCGGACTCGTGAGATCGAAACATCCTTCGGGCGCGACGAGGCGCAAAGTGAGTTCTATAGCTGGTGAAACGACCTACTAAAAAAATGGCACACCGATAAAAATAATGCATTATAATCACGCATCCTTTTCCAAGAATGTGATGGCCGTCACTGAGTAGCGCCATTTCCGTGGCGAGCATAGTGACAAGCAGAGGGACGTTTTTACTCTGGTGCTGCAAAATTGATGACTATGGAACGGTTAACTCTTCCGCTTGTTATCCAACTGTGTTTGGCATTTGGGATAGCCGGGCTCCTCTGGCCAGAGAAGCTCAAGCCAGTTTTTGAAACGTTGATGTTCCCCTGGTTCCCAACTTATCGCGCACTCCGAAACCACAGCGTTGCCGCGATCTTGTTATCGGTGGTGCTCTTCGTTGTCTTTGTCGCTCGATTTCACCCGGGAGTCCGATAGGTGTTGGCAGCCTTCCCCGAAGTCAGCCAGTCCGCACCGTGAACTCATCGTCGGGGGAATAGGAATTCGAATATTCAAATGGTGTGGAAGGGAACAGACAATAGCAGGGTTGGGCCCACTAACTCGACAGTTACGGGCTACAAGACAGCTTTGTACTTGCGCACCAGTTCGCTTTTCACTTTGCGGAACATCTCCTGGTAATTTGCGCCGGTTCTCTGCATTTCATCCGAATAGGCCTCGAGAATTACGCGAACTTCATCGTTGATGCGGTCTTCGAGCGAGAGTTCATCCATCAGCGCCGCGTTCACTTTCCCAGTGACGGCGGGGACGTCCTTGGTCTCGATGAACTCGCCGGAGATGAGTTTTTTGGTAATTTCGCGGGCCAAATAGCCCACATATTCTCTGGAGAAGAGCATGGCTGCTGATAGGTAGCCTGGTGCAAAAAAGATAGTCTAGCACAGCGAAAGCATTCAGCACTCAGCCGTCAGTCAAACCGTGAATGCGGACTGCAGGAGGAACTCCGCTAGCTCTTAAGAAAGTCCGATTGCTTGCATGGCAGATGGGTGGGCCTGCTGAATACTGAGTGCTGAATGCTGATTGCTTTTGCAGTGCCGATCCCCCATCCTGGAATCGGTGCTTTCTCTTCTACTCACTCTCTCCCCAAAAAGTTTACAATGCTCGAATAGCACGAGCCTCCAATATGTCAACTGCCCTTGACGACCTTACTGGCCTCAAAGACGACATGACTGCCTTTGTGGAAGGCCACGGCATGCGCCGCTTCCACGGCTATGTGGACTACGACGAAGTGCAGAGTGTAATGTGGGACTCCAATGACAATCCCGAAGCCTGGAAAGACTTTGTCGAGCTAGCTAAAGCCTCTGGAGCGCCGTTCCTGACCATGCACGCGTGGGTACTGAAACGCGAGGACATGGAGGAAATGATTCGACGCCTATCCACTGCCGAGTACACCAATGACGACGACGTGGAAGACGCTCGCTGGCTCCGAACCTACATCGGCAAGACTGGATTTGTGCAACTCGGCTGGCCGCACCAAGGATGCATGTTTCTCTACGAGGCCAGCACCGAGTGGTACGACCGGTACCAGCACCTCCTTGAAATGAGCGAAGACTTCAGCGGAATCACCATTGATGAACCTGATGAGGACGACGAACCGTAGTCGGTGGGGCTCCTTTGACTTGGCTCAGGACGAGCCTCTCCCGCGAACCTCCGAGGACGCCCACCTTCCAGCGCGAAAATTATGCCTCCGGTGAATTATGAAATGGATCGCAAAGTCCGCCGATCCCGGCTCGGTTCAGTCCCTCGCCGACGCTTTGCGCGCCAACCCCGCTCTGCGCCTCAACCATCTACTTGCCCCCACGCTTGCCCGCTTACTCGTCTTACGCGGCATCGTTGATTCGGAGTCGGCCCAGCGCTTCCTCGTTCCCTCGCTCTCGCACCTCCACTCACCGTATGCGATGACGGGGATGAAAGCCGCGATCGAGCGTCTGGAAACCGCGATCGTGGGTAAAGAAGACGTCCTGATTTACGGCGACTACGACGTCGATGGGACCACGGCAATTGTAATCCTGAAGACCGCCATTGAACTCTGCGGAGGTGGGGCGGATTTTCATGTCCCGCACCGCATTCGAGATGGCTACGGAATGAAAGACGATGTCATCGAGCGCGCCGCAGCGGCGGGCGTACGCCTGATCATCAGTGTCGATACCGGCATCCGCGCCTTTGCTGCCGCCGAAACCGCACGGCGATTGGGCGTCGACCTAATCGTCACTGACCACCACCTCCCAGGGCCTGATGGTGTTCCGGTCGCGCTCGCTGTGCTCAATCCCAACCAGGCGGGGTGTGAGTATCCCTGCAAGGCTCTATGTGGCGCCGGGGTCGCTTTCAAGCTAGCCCAAGGATTGATGGAGCGGAAACTCGACCGTCCAGATCAGTCTCGGCTGCTGATGTCATTCATGAAAGTGGTCGCAATCGCGACTATCGCTGATGCCGTCCCGCTCGTCGGAGAGAACCGTGTTTTCGCTCAACTCGGACTGGAAGGCTTGCGTTCCCCGGTTAATCAGGGACTCAAGGCATTACTCGAGGTCGCACAACTTGGCGGTGCACGCCGATTGACCTCAGGAGAAGTCGCATTCCGCATCGCGCCGCGCCTCAATGCGGCTGGACGCATGGACGTGGCCCGCGACGTCATCGAACTCTTCAGCGTGAAGGACCCATCGCGCGCTCGTGAACTTGCCGCGCGCCTCGACAAACTCAACGGAGAGCGCCAGGAACAAGAACGCCGAATTCTGGAAGAGATCGAATCGCGTTTCGAGCAGGAGCCCACGCTTCGCGACGCGTTCTGCATCGTGGTTGATGGGGATGGCTGGCACCGCGGCGTGATCGGCATCACGGCTACACGCGTGGTCGAGCGCTACTGCCGCCCCACGATAGTCATCTCCCGCAATGGCGAGGAAGCGCACGGGTCTGGCCGTTCCATCCGTGCATTTCATCTACTGGATGCGATTGAATCGTGTAGCAATCTTTTCACGCGCTATGGCGGACACGCCCACGCTGTCGGTTTCTCCCTGCCTGCCGGGCGGCTGGCCGATCTGCGATCCCATCTCGATACCTATGCCCGCCAACGCTTGACCGTCGCGGACTTCGAACCGGTTCTCGATCTCGACGCCGAAATCTCGTTTGACCAGGTTACGCCGGAGCTCTTGCAGGCCCTGCGGCGCATGGAACCTTTTGGCCATGGCAATCCTGAGCCCGTATTTGCCGCTAA
>QIAR01000323.1 GCA_003225595.1 Acidobacteriota bacterium
GAGGTTCTTCCCGCGAAAACTAGCAAAAGCGCCAGGCCAGGGTTGAAATCCACGCAGGCGATTACAAATCTCGATTGCCGATCGACTAAACTTGATCAGACCATCTTCCTTCTTTAGTAGGGGCGCCAGAGTGGAGCGAGAGTCGTCCTGAGGACGTGGATGGACCGTTCCCGTCTGCAGGCCGCGCAGAGTTTCGATCATCAGGTCCGCCCCGATTACCGCAAGTCGCGGCGCGACTGTTTCTGCAGTGTCCTCCGGCGTAAGTGCGAGCTCGCGTTGCAGCAGGATGTCGCCCGTATCCAGACCGGCATCGATGCGCATGGTGGTTACGCCCGTGACGGTTTCGCCGCATGCAATCGCCCACTGAATGGGAGCAGCGCCGCGATATTTAGGCAGCAGCGAAGCATGCAGGTTGATATTGCCCAGCGGTGGGAGACTAATCATCCATTGCGGGATGAGGCGGCCGTATCCGACGATCAC
>QIAR01000327.1 GCA_003225595.1 Acidobacteriota bacterium
AGACGGAAGTAGTAGAACAATGCTTCCGAACGAGCGTGTTGCCCCATTATGATTAGCAGGCCTCCGACAATGGAAATCCAGAAAGACATGTGCAGGAACTCTTCCTTGTAACATGCTCAAGCCATATCTCTGCCTGTTAATCACAGTGACTTTTTCAACACCCACAACTCATCGCACAAATAGCAGACGCTGGCTTTACCGCGCCAACAACGAAGCGCCCGGCGGAACACCTGGACGATTCTTTAGACCGTGCATAACCTGGGGATTAGGGGTATCATGCCGTTCTGCTGATCCTCGGGCCTGATCGAATCTCGTGGGGTGGTTCGATGAGATTGCGGCCTATATTACTTCTCGGTGTTCTTCTCCTCGCCGCTTCCCCTGCAAATAGGCTGACTGCCCAAACAACGGCCTCTGGCGGATTGGCTGGCGTCGTGACCGATCCGACTAATGCGGTCGTGCCGGATGCGGATGTTCAGATCAGGGACAACGCCAAGGGGACTACCCAAACAACCAAGACTGATCGAGAAGGAGTGTACCGGTTCTTCTTTCTCGCGCCCGGAAGATACACATTGACTGTGACGCATAGCGGCTTCCGAGAAGAGAAGCGAGCGGTGAATGTGCTGCTGGGACCCCCGGTTTCAGTGAACATAGCTCTCGCAATTGCGGAAGCAAGTACCAAGATAACCGTGAGGGACGAGGCCCCGCTGATCCAGGCGGAAAATGGGGATGTCTCCGCGACCATGAATCAGGAGCAAATTTCCGAAGTCCCGAATCCAGGTAACGATCTCACGTACGTGGCGCAAACCGCACCGGGAGTAGTGATGAACACCGACAGCCAGAGCACGGGCGGCATCCAGAACGGCGCCCCCAATTTCTCAATTCTAGGGATGTCCGGCTCCTCCTACCACTACACGATGGATGGAATGAGCATCACGGAAAACTCTGAAAACTTCATCATGGGCGGTTCCCTCGCGCTTGTCTTAGGTCAGAACCAGATTCAAGAAGCGACAGTTGTCAGCACGGGATACTCCGGTCAGTTCGGCGGCGCTGCGGGCGGAAATATCAATTACATCACCAAGTCGGGAAGCAACGAGTTTCACGGGAACGCGCAATACCATTGGAATGGCCGGGTGTTGAATGCGAACGATTGGTTCAACAAGGCATTCGGCAATCCGCGGCCCTTCTCTATCGCCAATCAGTGGGCCGGTTCATTGGGTGGGCCCATCAGTAAGAACAAGCTATTTTTCTTCTTCGATACTGAAGGTCTGCGGCTGCTCATTCCCCAGATTTTTCCTGTGACAATCCCGAGCCCTGAATTCGAAGTTGCGACCATCGCCAACATTGACTCGCGATTCGGCCCAACTTCTGCTTCGGACGCCTTCTACAAGAGGATCTTTAATCTCTACAACGCCACGCCCGGAGCAAGCGGAGCTATTCCTGGTGGCTTTAGTGACCTCGGCTGTGCCGGGTTCTCAGGTCCAAACGGGCTTGGTACTAAGGTTCCTTGCGCCCTTCATTTCTTCAAGACTCGAGGCCGCCCCAGTCAGGACTCGCTCACATCTGGCCGCGTGGATTGGAACGTGAGCCAGAATGATCGAGCCTTTTTCCGAATACAAGGGGAGGAAGGACTTGGGGCATTTGTTACCGATGCAATCAGTTCACTTTTCGATGCCGACTACAAGGTGTCTTTGTGGGAAGGGCAACTCATAGAAACGCATACATTTGGTTCATCGGCGGCGAGCCAATTCCTGGTCGCGGGGTCCGACTATCACTTTGTTTGGAAGGTGAAGAATCCTTCGCAGGCTTTATCCGCATTCCCTACGACGTTGAATTTTAACGTGCCGGGCACGTTTACGGGCCTAGGAGGACTGGACTGGATAGGCTCTTCTGGTTGCAACTGCACTCAGTATCAAGTTTCGGAAGATGTGGCGAAGATTTGGGGTAGTCAGAAGTTGGAATTTGGCGCGAACTTTGCTCGAAAATATTGGGAAATACCACCCAACACAGTGAACGCGATTGGACAACTGAGTCCCCAAACGCTCGAAGCTTTTTATCAGGGAGGTCTCGATCCAGCAACGCCGTCGATTGATTTTACTTCGCTGACACAATCCTTCACTTCGCAGCCTACCATCCGGGTCTCATTCTTCACCCTTGAAGCTTACGGCCAGGACGAGTGGCATGCACGGCCTAATGTAACTATTACGCTCGCGCTTCGCGCGGAACATCATTCGAATCCTTTATGTGGGAGCCGCTGTTTCACGCGGCCTACCGGCCCGTTCGAATCCATCAGCCACGACCCCGATCAGCCGTATAACCATGCGATCCTCACCAACCAGGACCACGCGCTTCAAAGTGTAGATAGCATTCTGTGGTCGCCGCGATTCAGTTTTGCGTGGCAACCCTTTGGCGTTTCTCACAACAGTGTGATTCGAGGAGGTGTCGGCTTCTTCTATGATCCTTTGCGAGAGGGCATTACAGAATCATTTTACATCAACGCCCCGATTTACAACGTGTACACGGCGTTCGCAGATAATCTCACGCCCAAAGAAACTACCAGTTTGTTTAAGGACACTGCCGCCTCCAACGCGACCTTCGTCAATGGCTTTGCCAATGGCCAGACCCTCGCTCAAATCCAAGCCCTGGATCCCAGTTTTTCTCCGCCTGCACTCAACGACGCGGAAAGCAAGATGCACCCGCCGCAATATCAGAAGTGGAGCCTCGAATGGCAGCAGGCTTTTGGCAGCGGCACATCGGTCAGCATCGGTTATTTCGGGCATCACGGAATCCACGAGATGGTGGTGAATCCGAGCGCAAATGCCTTTGGCTTCGGCTCACTGCCTCCTAGCCCGTGCGCCAGCCCGCCTGTTCCCCCGTGCAGCGATTCGCGTTTCAGCAAGGTTACGCAGTACGGCACTAACGCGGTATCTAACTACAACGGCGTGGCAGTTTCATTCCGACATCAATTCACTCGTCTTGGTAACGGCCTCATTCAGGTCAACTACACTTACGGACACGCGTTCGATGAAGTCTCTAACGGCGGTCTTTTCAGCTTCACGTCCGGCAGTTCGATATATCCGCAGGACCCGAACAATCTCCGTGGCGCATACGGACCGGCTGAGTACGACGTGCGCCACTCCTTCAACGCGAATTATGTGTGGGAGATCCCGGTGAAGAGAGCCTTGCACGGCCACGGCTCGGACTACCTGGTAAAGGGCTGGCAGGTCTCCGGGACGATTTTTGCCCGCACCGGATTCCCCTATGCTGTGTTCGACAACGTCGAATCAGGCAATCTCCAGCAGAACAACTATTTTGGACAGATCTATTCGGTTCCCGTCGGCCCTCTCCGAGCAGGAGCTTCCTGCGGTGAGGGAGCTGCCTTTACTCTGCTTCTCCATCCTTGCCAGCCGCCCCAGGTTCTTGTGTTGGCTGACGGTACAACTGTGCCCAGTCCAAGCGCGCAATTCGTGCGGGCGGGTTGCGAGACAGGATTCAACAGAGGCGACTTGCCGGGTCCATCAGGTCCGTGTGGCGGTCCCATGGTGTCCTTCGTCCAGGGGAGAAACCGCTTTCGTGGGCCGGGCTATTTCAACACCGACCTCAGCATCATGAAGAACACGAAAGTCCCTGGCTGGGAAAATGCCACGCTGGGAATTGGTTTTCAGTTCTTCAACCTATTCAACCATCCTAATTTTGGCTTCCCGGACAACTGGAGTTCGGATGCGCCCTTCGGGCAAATCTTTTATCTGGAACAGTCACCTACCAGCATTCTGGGTTCAGGCCTTGGAGGAGATGCAGCTCCCAGGATGATTCAGTTGAAGGCGCAGCTTCGATTTTGATTACTGGAGCGGGAGTAGCGCCGACTTCGTTTCAGTCGAAGAGAAGATTCAGAAACTTTCCATCATCCAGGCGTTGTTGCTATTGCTAGTGCTTGAGCTCGCGATTGCGAGATGACGGCCGTCCGGCGATGGCCTTGCCCAAATCCCCCCGCGGACGGGGTTCTCCCATAGCACGTGCGCTTTGCCGTGTAGGTCCAGTTGCAAAAGCGTTAGTCCGCGCTTCCTGTGATCGGCAACATAGAATCCCTTGCCATCCCTGCCCAATGGAATTCCCCAGCATTATTAAATTTCGCTTGGATCACCTGTTCCGGCTGCCCCCGCAGGGAGAGAATGTGGATGGGACCTTCAGGGTTTCCGCTTACAGCCAGACGTTTACCCTCAGGAGAAACGTCGAAATTCGAATATTCCACCTTCGGATCGAGGTCAAATCGGACCAGCTCCTGGCCTCTACCTTTGAGGGCATCTATGGAAAGTCAGGGTGCTTGCGGTCCTCGGTTCTCTCACCCAACACGCACAGGCTAGATGGAGGTCTGCCGCAGAAAATTCCAGCCTCCAAGGTCGTGGTCACCAATTCCGGCGATCCCCCGGGCGAGGGGGATGCGCATGAGCAGTAACGTCACATCATGGGTAGCAGAGATGGCCTGCGCGTTGATAACGCTGAACTTCGGTCGCGCGGAATTGTACATCACTCCGCCCGTCTTTTGAGCCTCACCTGGCATCGGTCGGCCAAGAAAACTACTGCTCGTGATCGATTTTCGCTCTGGTTTTCGCATGTGTAAGTAGAAGGACGGCGGGGATAGCTCGAACTCCCAAGGCGCCTCGGCCATCCACAATTGACGTACCAGTGTTCCCCGACCCAGACAGCAAAGCGACAACGAGACAAGGAGGGAAATCGTGAAAAAGGATATATCCGCGTACATCACAGCGATAACTCTAATCACCTTGGCAATCCCAGCACATTTGTTGGCTCAGCAGCCGCGTTACAAGCTGATTGACGTGGGAACGTTCGGTGGGCCGCAGAGCTATCTCAACGACGGAAATGACGGCAACAATTCGGCCACAGCCTTAAACAATCGCGGGACGCTCGGTGGTTGGGCGGACACGCCGACACCCGATCCTTTCCCGGCATTCTGTTTTGATGACGACTGCTTTGTCTCTCATGCATTCCAGTGGCACGCCGGTGTTAGGACCGATTTGGGTGCGCTCACTGATGGCGTAAGCAGTCAAGCCAACTGGATCAGCGCAAGCGGTCTGATCGCCGGGGTATCGGAGAACGGCGAAATTGATCCATTGATTCCGGGCTTGCCAGAGCTTCGCGCTGTGCTTTGGCGAAACGGCGGAATCACCGAGTTAGGAACATTGCCGAACGGTGGATACGAAAGCTTTGCGGCTGCGGTCAACAGCCGAGGTCAAGTCGTAGGAAACGCCCTGAATACGGTACCGGATGAGTTTTCCATGGCCGCCCCGGGCTTTGTTACCACCCAAACACGCGCATTTCTCTGGCAAAACGGCACGATGCAAGATTTGGGGACTCTGGGTACTGGTACTGACGCAATGGCGCAATTTATCAACGAGCGAGGGCAGGTTGTTGGATGGTCCTACACCAGCTCGGCTCCGAACACCTCCTGCCCGTTCTTTCTACCCTTGGCACTGGGTTCTTTCATTTGGGACGAGCAGAGCGGAATGAGAGATCTCGGCACGCTGGGGGGCACCTGCGCAATAGCCACTGGCCTCAACGATCAGGGTATAGTTATCGGCGACAATGTCAGTGACGACGAAATCGAGCGGGGGTTTTTGTGGGACAACGGTTCAATTAGAGACCTGGGCGGCACGATTGGCGGCAACCAGACAGGAGCCGAAGCAGTCAACCAGTCTGGACAAGTCGCAGGGTTTGCAACCCTTGATGGAGAGCTCTTTTACCACGCTACCCTCTGGAGACGCGTGGGCGAGATCACTGACCTGGGGACGGTAGATCAGGATCCCTGCAGCTTTGCCTCGTCGATTAATTCGAAAGCTCAGATCGTCGGCGCGTCCCTTCCTGGCTGCACCTTCGACAACAACACCCGCGCTTTTCTTTGGGAGGATGGCTCGATCTTCGACCTGAACACGCTGGTTCCGTCCGGTGCCTCTCTTCATCTTCAATGGGCGCATTACATCAACGATCGTGGCGAGATTGCCGGCTCTGGTTTGGACCCTGACCGGAACGTGCATGATTTCCTGCTGGTCCCGGGCAGTGCCAACGGCCCGTCGGACTGTCACGAAGAATTCTCAGGTGCTACCGCGAGTCCCGGCGAATCCAACAATCGCCGTGCAAAGGCCTGCGAGTAATCAAAACCGTTCAATCCGCCAAATGCTTCATCGACGACTGGGCCCTCTAAATCGCTTCCCAGGCTTCGCGATGCCAAAGAACTAGGTCGGATGAAGTAACGAGGACGAGTGCTGCCGCGTTTTCCGCGGCCATTGCCCAACGGAGGCAACATGAAATCCAGAATATTGATGTGCATTACCGCGATGGCACTATTCGCTGCGCTGGCGATCCCGCCTCGACTGGCAGCGCAGAGACAGACGTATACCGTCCTGCACAGCTTCGCTGGCCCACCAACAGATGGGTCAAACCCCTTCGACTTTGGAAGTCTGGTCCGAGACTCGGCAGGCAACCTCTACGGCACTGCTTTTGCAGGCGGCGCATCGAACAACGGAGTCGTATTTAAGCTGGACGACCATACACGCAAGCAGACGGTGCTGCACAGCTTCACTGGGTCGCCAACCGACGGGGCAGCTCCCGCCGCGGGTCTGATCCGGGACAAGGCAGGCAACCTCTACGGCACGACCACCTCTGGCGGCACTACCGGCTATGGAGTGGTGTTTAAGGTGGACCCGAGCGGCATGGAGACCGTGCTCTATAGCTTCACGGGAGGAGCGGACGGTGCGAACCCTCAAGCAGGCTTAGCCCGAGATTCGGCAGGCAACCTCTACGGCACGACCAGCTCTGGCGGTACTTCCGGCAATGGAGTGGTTTTTACGCTGGACCCGACGGGAAAGGAGACCGTGATTTATAGCTTCACGGGAGGAGCGGACGGTGCACTACCCTACGCACGTTTGGTCCGGGACTTGGCGGGCAACCTCTACGGCACGACCATCTCTGGCGGCACTACCGGCAATGGAGTGGTGTTTAAACTAGACCCGACCGGAAACGAGACCGTGCTGTATAGCTTCACGGGAGGGACCGACGGTAGGGCCCCGGTCGCAGGTTTGGTCAGAGACCCGGCAGGCAACCTCTATGGCACGACCACCATCGGCGGTGACCTTTCAGCTTTCGGTGGTCTCGGTTGCGGAGTGGTGTTTAAGCTGGATTCGACTGGCAAGGAGACCGTACTGTACAGCTTCACAGGGGGCGCGGATGGGTGCCAACCCTTCGCAGGTCTGGTCCGGGATGCCGCGGGTAACCTTTACGGCGCCACCGAGTCTGGCGGCAATTCCAATTCCGGCGTGGTGTTCAAACTGGATATAACGGGGAAGGAGACCGTGCTGCACACCTTCACCGGGCCGGACGGCCTACAGGTGGACGCGGGTTTGGTCCGCGACGCTAAGGGTAACCTCTACGGCACAACCGTAGGGGGCGGTGCCTCGGGCTACGGAGTGGTGTTCAAGCTGACTCCATGCGACGAGGATCGCGCTAACCCTGAGGGCTGCGGGGATCGCGTTGAGAGCACAGCCGTCGCATTCATACGCACTCCACAGGTCCCCTTGGGGAAGACGGCGGTCACTTCAGCTCCGACCGCTACATTGTCTCCCACCAGTCTGACCTTCTCGACGCAGGCAATCGGCACCACGAGCGTGGCCAAGTCCGTGACGCTCAAGAACACTGGCACGACGAGCTTGACCATCAACAGCATTGCGATCACCGGAACCAACGCCGGGGACTTTGCGCAAACTCACACCTGCGGCATTTCGCTGGCGGCGGGGGCGAGTTGCAGCATCAGTGTCACCTTCAAGCCCACGTCCAGCGGAACGCGTACCGCAGCACTGAGCATCACCGACAATGCCGCTGGCAGCCCGCAAAAGGTAGCATTATCTGGAATCGGTGTTAACGGCGGAACACTGACCGGCTCCTGCATAGTCCCTGTGGGAAACCAATGTGCCGGGGGGAAGCCCTTGTTCGGGTGTCCGACAGGACAGCCAGTGATAACCCCAGGCTTCGTTGGGTGCGGATTTGGACCTCTTCATCATGACGTTCCCGTAGACACGTCGAGGCGTTGCCGAATTCCAAACCTGAGCCTATCGGGGTATTGTATTCGGACTGTCCCGTAGCCTTGAGCGCGGGAGCCGAATTGAAAGCGGCCCAGTAGTATCGGAGATTGTGATCTCTTAAAGCAAGACGAACCAGGAAACGAGTCCAAGACAAGTCCAAGACGCAAGGACACCATGTAACCCAGAACGTTGGCTTGGTGGACAACGCGCACAGCTGCCCAGCCGCGATTCCTAACTGCACGGTCCCACAGAAACTGGCCGCAGCGGATAATTGGCTCGCAACTAACATCGATCCACTCATCAAAAGTTCGGACTTCAACTCCCCAGGTGGTGGACTCCTGATCATTACTTTCGACGAGTCAGATCTGATCGACACGCTCATGGGGGGCGGACATATCATCTGGGTGCTCGTGGGCCCTGACGTCAAAAACGGTTATGTATCGACGACGTGTTACCAACACGAAAGCACGCTTAGGTTCATGTCCGAAGCGATTGGTCTAACTGATTTTCCGGGGGCAGCGGTTACGGCCGCCGACATGGAAGAATTCATTCCGGGGGATACCGGTCGTTAACCGCCTTCTTCGGATCCCTGAACGAGAAAGCGGTCACGATCGCCGCAGCGAAATCTGGATAGGACGCGGCCAACTCCAGGGCGACATTGCCCCCCATGCTGTGGCCGACGACAACCGGTTTTTCCACCGCGAGC
>QIAR01000799.1 GCA_003225595.1 Acidobacteriota bacterium
TCAAGCAAGGCATCGAGCACAGGGGTTTCTCGTTCCTGGATGTCTTCAGCCCCTGCGTCACATACAATCACGATAATACTTACCAGTGGTTCCGTCCGCGGGTGAAAAAGCTCGAGGACGACCCTGCTTACAATCCCGCTGACTGGATGGCCGCAATGGAAAGATCGCTGCTCTGGGGTGATGAGATCCCCATCGGGAGATTCTTCGAGCGCACCGACGTTCCCACCTTGCACGGTGCCGAGCCGGTGCTGAACGAAGGCGCGCTGGTGCACGGTGACACGCGGATACCTCCAGACCTGGCCCGCTCGTTCATTGAGGAGTTGATGTAGCAGATGCTGCTTGCCGCTGGTAGAGGCCAAGCCTTTAAGACCGGACCATATCTCCCCGTATTGAGGAACTAGCCTGCGCATATCCGTCTTGCTAAGCACTAAAAGACTGCTCCGCCAGGAGCGACCAGGCGAATCTTCTTCTTGGTGACTTGACCCAATAACTTGGCGCCTCCCCACAGTGTTGACTTGAAGAAGATTTTTGAATCGGATTTATATGTATATACATCTATTCTGCAGAGAGGACACACAAGATGCCAGCGATTGTTGCCCTGCCGTGCATGTGCGCAAGCTTGCGTCGCGCAGCAAGGGCATTAACCCAACTGTATGACGACGCGCTCCGTCCCCTAGGGCTGCGAGCGACCCAGTTTACCGTGCTACAGGCGCTCTCGCTGGCTGGAGAAGTGTCCCAAGGCGAATTGGGTCAGTTGCTCGTCATGGATAGTACCACTCTGACTCGCACACTGCGAATATTGAGCGCACAAGGCTGGATCGAAAATCGACCGGGTAAGGACCGGCGTGAACGATGGTTGCGCCTGACCTCAGCTGGGCACCATCAACTCAAGCGTGCCACACCCCGCTGGGAACGCGCACAAGCGCGGCTTCGTTCTCGTCTGGGTGATGCTCGCTGGCACGAACTTCTAAAGGTTTCGACGGAAGTAATTGGTGGAATTTTGGAATCTGCCGAAGATTAGGAGAATGTGATGAAAAACATCAACGACGAAAAGTATGGACGACTGACAGTCTTGCTTCTTATTGCTTGGCTTGCACTTTCAATTACTGCATCGGCCTTGTCGCTCTTCCACGCTGGATCAAAGCATGCAGTTCACCCACCTCTTCCTTTAGGGCTGGCCGTGATCATGCCGGTTTTGCTCTTTGCGCTGGGGTTTGCGGCTTCCCCTGAGTTTAGGCGATTTGCTCTCTCCCTGAACGTTCGGACATTGACCATCGTCCAAAGTTGGAGAATCGGAGGATTCGTATTTCTGATTCTCTATGCCCGTGGCATCTTACCCGCAGTGTTTGCGCTGCCGGCAGGCTGGGGAGACATTGCCATCGGCGCGACAGCACCATTCGTTGCACTCTACCTCACGCGGGAGGCCGGTCGTAAGAAGAGCTTTATTGCCTGGCAGCTTTTCGGCATCCTTGACTTAGTTATAGCCGTCTCCATGGGGGTATTAGCGTCACCGACGCCGGTCGGGATATTCGTCCGTGGTGTTACGACGGATGTCATGACGACATTGCCACTCAGCCTGATTCCGACCTTTGCCGTGCCACTCCTGATGGTTTTACACGGGATCTCAATTGCTCAGGCTGCACGTTGGCAAGTACGGCGAGGGATCGAAACGGCTCACCATACTATTCAGGCTTCTCCGCGGTAGGGGTTGTCCAGAGCAGAGGGCCTCCTTGGCAGAACGGCAATCAACTCACACGGCAGCAGAAAATTCTTTTTGTACAATAACGGGCGATATGGCCCAACCGCCGAGACGCAGATTTCCTCTCGGCGCTGAACTGATTGCAGGGATTGCGCGATCACCTTGGACCCACCCTGAACTGCGAGGCAGTGCAGCAGTATCTAAATCGGAAGGACCTCACTGTGCCAATGACATCACGCGTCCAGGTCTCCACGAGTCCCGGGTACAGACCTTCTATGTACCAGGCGGGGCCCGTCTTCCTCGCCTTTCTCGTTATGGGGTTTGGCGATGCGGCCGGACCTTTTGTAAGCCTTGCAAAACAACAGTTCAATCTTTCCGCCTTCATGGCGCAACTGATCGCGTTCACTGGCTACATCATGTTTGGAATCCTCTCGGTGCCGATGGGTGTGTATCAGGACAAAAAGGGCAAGAAGGTTGTCCTGATCCTCGGGTTGTGCATCATGCTGGCGGGCCTGCTCATTCCCACGGTAGCAGGCTTTTCTACATTCCGGGTGTTCTTGCTGACCGTCCTGCTATTGGGGGCCGGCGCCACGACGTTGCAGGTGGCCGGGAATCCACTTATGCGGGACGTTTCAGAAGAAGGAAAGTACTCGCGGAACCTATCACTGGCGCAGTTCGTCAAAGCAATTGGCTCGCTCTCGGGACCGCTTATCCCGGTGATTGCCGCCCGAGCGTTTGGGCTGAGTTGGCGGATCGTGTTCCCTGTGTACAGCGTGGCAATCGTCGTAAC
>QIAR01000328.1 GCA_003225595.1 Acidobacteriota bacterium
CAATGGCGGCTGCGGCGGCCATCATAGGACTCACAAGGTGAGTGCGCCCGCCGCGCCCCTGGCGACCTTCGAAGTTGCGATTGCTGGTGGAAGCGCAGCGCTCGCCGGGTTGCAGGATATCTGGATTCATGCCGAGACACATAGAACAGCCTGATTCGCGCCACTCGAAGCCCGCCTGGACGAAAATCTCGTGCAGGCCTTCCCGCTCGGCTGCGTGTTTCACTGTCTGCGACCCGGGCACCACCATCGCCCTGACTTTTGGATGCACGCGATAACCCTTGGCTACTTTCGCGGCTGCGCGCAGGTCCTCCAGCCGTGAGTTGGTGCAGGATCCGATGAATACGCGGTCCACACAAATCTGTTCGATGGGTGTGCCGGGCTCGAGGCCCATATATTTCAGCGCGGGTTCAGCAATTCGATGATCTGGACTGCCTCTTGTGAATTCGGGTACTCGGCCCGTCACCGGGACTACCATGCCAGGATTGGTTCCCCAGGTGACGAAGGGCGCCAGCTTCGCAGCATCGATTTCTACGACTGCATCGTAGTGCGCGCCTGCATCCGTCGGCAGTGCGCGCCAACGATCCACTGATTTCTCCCATTCTCGATCTCGCGGCGCGAATCGTCTGCCTTTGACGTAGGCGAATGCAGTTTCATCCGGAGCCACCATCCCGGCGCGTGCGCCCGCTTCGATGCTCATATTGCAAAGCGTCATGCGGCCTTCCATAGAGAGCTCACGTACCGCCTCACCGGCGTACTCGATAACGTGCCCGTTAGCTCCATCCGTCCCGATCTGCCCGATGATGCCAAGCGCCAGATCTTTGGCGGTCACACCCCCAGGCAATGTTCCGCGCACCTCGATCCGCATGGTTTTCGGCTTACGTTGCGACAGGCACTGCGTGGCCAAAACGTGCTCCACCTCTGAAGTGCCGATCCCAAAGGCTAGCGCGCCGAAAGCCCCATGGGTACTGGTATGGCTGTCACCGCAAACGATAGTCATACCCGGCTGTGTCACGCCCAGCTCCGGCCCGATCACGTGGACAATCCCCTGGTCGGGCGAGTCTATGTCGAAAAATGGAATCCCGAATTCGCGGCAGTTTCTTTGCAAGGCCTCAATCTGCCGTGCCGCGATAGGATCTGTGATCGGGGTGCCTCGCGGAGTAGTGGGAATATTGTGGTCTACCGTCGCCACGGTACGTAGAGGCTGGCGCACACGGCGTCCTGCGGCTCGCAGACCAGCGAAGGCCTGTGGCGAAGTCACTTCATGTACCAGATGCAGATCAATATAAAGAAGAGGCGGGTGCCCGGACGGCTCCGCGACTACATGCGCATCCCAAATTTTCTCGAACAATGTGCGCTTGATCGGCATGATTTTCTATTCGTTGGTGGCCGAACTTCCGCACGCGCGCTAGCGTGGCTCGGGACAAACACTCTCACTCGCGGCCAAGGAAATAGTTTATCAACAATGGAGCATCCGGATCCCTGCATGAAGGCATGAAATTATCGAGAACAATTCCTGAGAGTACTGTCATCGCGGACGCGGATGATTTCTGCCGTGGAGGGAACCTGCGCCTACTCCTTCCCGCTTGGTCTCAGGTCTACTCCGGCGCGCACACGACGTGCATTGCCCGATAAGGGCCAAACGTAGCGGTCCGTGCACTGCCAGTTCTCACCATCTTTCTTCCATACGTCCACGACGAAATGGTCTCTGCTCTGAGGTTTCCCGCCCTGTTCGATAAGGTCGCTGAGCACAAAACTGGCCACGGAAATCTGGTTACTTAACGACCGCACGGCCATCTGGCGCAAGCGAAACGATACCAACTGGTGAGCCAGTGCCTGCTTCTGCCAGTCCTCGCGCGGAATCGGCGCTCCCGGCGGTTGCGGTGTCCAGACCTGGAAATCTTCACTCACAAGCCGACCCAGCGTGGTCTCGTCTTTCTGCTGTACTGCTTGCAGCCACCGGGTTTCGAGTTCCGAGAACATCGCCACTAGGCGAGTTTTGGTAACAATCCTCCCCGTCTCTTTCGGGGCGGCCTGTGCCAGGCCGAATTGAATCGTTAAGAGGGAACTAAGAAGGACAATTCCTCTGGCAGCTGTTCTCATTGGGAATGCCTTGGATAAGTAGCCATTATAGAGGTCTCTTTCCGTTGTGGGCGTAATCAACGAGGCGTTCCGAAGCAGCGAAAAGTCTGGCCTGAAGTGAGCGAAGCAAGTCGAATTGATCTGGCGCACGCACGCCACCCGGGCAGGTTTGTAAGCAACAAAAAGGCCGCCCGGAATATGGGACGGCCTGCAGAATTGACCTAAACTCGTACGCTCTTATTGGTTGTAGAACGTACCGCCCAGCGTCTGATCACAACCGCCGCCTCGGCTGTTCTCCCAATTCATCTGGATCAGCCAGTGGTGGGTGCCAAAGGTTTCGTTATAGGCGCCGTTGCCGATGCTGCCAGTAGTCGGACCAAATTTCCAAGCGCATTTGTCGGCATTCTCTTGGCCGCTGGTGTCGTACCAGGCATTGAGGTCCGGATCAGTTGCCGCTTCTTCGGATTCGTGCGCCATGATCGATGCCATCCCATCCGCGCCGCTGTCGCCATTGGGACTGACGGTCTGCATTTCGCAGGCTGACGGGCACCGGTCAGGGTTTCCCACGAAGGCGTATTTGATGTCCGAGCTCAAGATCGTTGCATGTGTGTGCCAGCCGCAGTACTGGCTGCAGAAGCCCGAAGTCTCGCGGACGTCGGACGATGTCAGCACGAAATAGACCCCATTGGTGCTATTGGGAAGTCTGCCGCTGCTGATGGCGTTGGAAACCACGGCCTTCACGCCGGAGTCGCGCAACCGCTTTCCCTGCGAGTAGCTGTCTGTCGTCGAACCTGCGACCGAGATGTTCCCACTCACGTTCTGAGTACTATCTCCGTAAGTAGTGTTGATTTTGAAGTAGCCGGAATTGCCAATGCCGCCGCTTCCGCCGAAAAGGGCGTTGATCAGGTTTACGGTCGCTTGGCTGTCGGATGGTTTCGGACCATTGATCCAGTTTCCGTACCAGATGAAGTACACATTGACCGGGTTTCCTGACATCACTGGCCCGCCGTGGTAATTGATGCCGTTACCAGTCGTGACCGTCCTCGGCTGGACATTGGGCGGCGCCATTCCTTCTGGAGCCTGTACGCCCCAGCCCTTACCGGTTGGCACCATGTGAGATGCATGGCGAGTGGTTTGCGCGTTGCCATACGATAAACAAGCAACTGCAAAAGACAGAATCAACAGCAGTTTCCGCATTGATCCTCCAGGTAAAATCGGTATTGCTCCCGAACGCCCGTTCGCGAACTGCTTGGGGGGCTACGCTCAATGAGAGTCATTGGGGACCCATTGAAAACCGGGTTTTTCCCAGCAGCGACCGTAGCATAGTATGGCTAGAAGCGACTGTCAACGTTACGGTCGGGGGTTCCAGGGAGCTTTGCCGAATCAAGTATTTGCAAGCGCCCGTGCCAGCTCAGATCCCGGGGAAGGGCTCAGAAGCCGTGCTACGAGTGCTTTGTAGCCGGTATGGCTCTTCGACCTCAACGGATGTGGGGCTCTCGGAGACGGGGTTGGAAATCCGTTCGAATACCTCCATCCGTCTCTGGCATACGAGTTATGATCTATTCACCGAGCCAGCGGATCACGGCCCGGGCGAATAACGTCGATCCGCAAGGTGCCTTAAATTTAGGAGGCGAATGATCAACGGCAGACGTGTTGCGGTTGTCATGCCCGCTTACAATGCGGAGAAGACCCTGGAAGCTACCGTGCGCGACCTTCCCCAGCTTGTGGATATCCGTATCCTTGTCGACGACTACAGCACCGACCGCACTGTCGAGGTAGCGCAGCAGTTGGGCCTACAGATCTTCGTTCATGATAGAAATTATGGCTACGGGCGCAACCAACAGACCTGCTATCGCGAGGCGCTGGCAGCTGGCGCCGATGTGGTCATCATGGTGCACCCCGATTACCAGTACACCCCACTGCTGGTGACCGCCATGGCCAGTATGGTGGCATACGACATCTATGACGTCGTGCTCGGCTCGCGCATTATCGGCGGCACAGCGCTTCGCGGTGGCATGCCATTCTACAAATATGTCGCGAACCGATTCCTGACTGCTTTTGAAAACCTTTTCCTGCGGGTGAAGCTTTCCGAGTATCACACCGGCTACCGCGCCTTTAGTCGCAAGGTATTAACAGAGCTCCCGCTGCTTGAGAACTCCGATGACTTTGTCTTTGACAATCAAATACTCGCCCAATGTGTGTACTTCGGCTTCCGCATTGGAGAAGTCTCTTGCCCAACGAAGTATTTTGAGGAGGCCTCGTCGATCAACTTCTTGCGCAGCGTGAATTATGGCGTCGGCGTGCTGGCCACCACCATGCAGTTCGCACTTCAGAAGTCAGGGTTCGGCCGCTTCCGCAGGTTCAGTCCACAGGGACGCAGGCTAGATCTCGGCTATTACATGCGTGGCGCCGCGAACCGCACGCCCGCAGCGTAGTCGACTTTCTTGTAGCACCGGCGACGATGTCGTTCGGAAGACTATCATAAGTGGCGGTTAGATGTAGTTGCTGTAAACACCTTGGTAAGTCAGACCCGTTCCCGCGAATTACGAGAAGGGAACATTCCGTGTTGGTCGGCTGTCTATCCACAATAGGGGCATCGCGATAATGCGCTTATTCGGGCTTGTCAGTCTGGGACTGGTCTTGGCCTGTGCTGCCATGGCAGGCGGCGCTATTCATACTCACCGCCAAGCGAGAATCTTGCTGGAAAACCTCAAGCGTCTCGACACGAATTCAGACCCATCCTCGTCTTTCAACACGTTTAGAGAGAAACACCGCCATCAGCTTGCGAATCAGGAGTGTAGGGACGACTTTTGCCAATATGAGTTTGTCGTCAAGAATTGGGTTCTTTCGACCCTTCGCCTAGCACCACCGACAGAGTTGCGAGCGAGGGTTACTGTGTTCCACCGTAGACTTGATGCAGCTGGCGTCGACTATACGTCCGCAATTTTCAAGGAAAACAGTCCTGTCGTTCACGTTCAAGAAGACTTCTGTGCAGACAGGACCGATATACGATGCGACCATTTCGCGCTAAATCCGCATGGACGCAACGTCGGCCCTGCATGGAATGGCAATATCGAGTTCGGCCAATTGGCGACAGATGGGCAAAAGCAAGCGGCGTGGGCACTAAACCTCGATTGCCTTGCCTCGCGACACGGCTGTACAGACATAAGCCAACTCACGCCTAAGGTCTGGAAAGCTACGGGTCCAGGGACAGTGAGTAGTCGTATGCGGAGTACTGCCGACTCCAACGCCGAAGCATCTCAACTGCTCTCCGAGTAGTACTCTGTGCGGGGCGACTCCTCTGAATCAAGGCGTTGTTGGCGTAAAATCGCCATTACACTAGTAGCGCTCAAAAGTGGCTTGTTTATGAGTTGAGTTCCAGTCTTAACGGCTTTCAAAACTTGAAGACTTGAGACCTTCCTCCACCTACCCGAAGCTGAAAGACATGGCACTGCTGCTCCTCTTCACTTGTGGCGCTATTCTAGTGCACGGCTATCACCCGTTTGTCGAGGATGCAGAAATCTATGTCCCCGGAATTAAGAGGGTCCTGAACCCGGCGCTCTATCCCTTTAACGCAGGTTTCTTCGCCTGGCATGCGCGCCTGACGGTTTTTCCCCGTCTGATTGCCGTCTCTA
>QIAR01000802.1 GCA_003225595.1 Acidobacteriota bacterium
AGCGGCCTCAAGCACAGGACCTGGAGGTGGAATAACGACCTCGCCTTTTTTGACATAGTCACGTATGAGTGCTCTAGCCTCACGAGTCGCCTCAAGACGTCGCACAATCATCTCGAAAATCTGAGTGTCATTGACCGTCTTCTGAAGCAAGGTCTGACGCTTCATGTAACGCACGATGATCCAAGTCAGAAACGTGTAGAAGATCGAGGCAAGGACGCTCACGACGGCCAAGAGACCTAGGTTAGCTGCATCTGCGTACCAATGCGTGACGCCCCTGTTTTGAGATGTGCTCAGGGATGAGGCTGTTTGGCTTGCATTTGCGGGCGCGGAGGACGGCGGTGGAGCAGACATGTGCCTGGTGCCTGGAGCGGAACTGGTAGTTTGCGCTATCAGTGTTCGTCCCCAGGAAACGCATAAGGCAATGCAAACAAAAACAATTGCCTCCTTCATGGCGTCCTCCAAGCGAATCAACGCGTGACTCCGACCGTCAGCACGAATCATAGCACCACCCAAATTGACCGTATGTCCCTGCGGCGCGCTTTGTCATGGATCACGGGCTACACGGGAAGTAATGCACTTGGTTGAGACCGCGTGCCCCGGCACCGCGCACGCCCGCACTCCGCCAACCGGGGGTGTAGGAATTTTCCCGCCCTCTATAGCTATCCCCCGCTTCGCGTTGACTTCCCTCGATAGTGTCCCTAACATGGCACCCCTGAGTTCCTGCGCGCCCTATGCTCGGCCAAACCATCTCGCATTACCGCGTCATCGAGAAGCTCGGAGGCGGCGGCATGGGTCTTGTCTACAAGGCCGAAGACACTGACCTCGGCCGCTTCGTCGCCCTGAAATTCCTGCCCGAGGATGTGGCACGAGACCCACAGACGCTGGAACGCTTTCGGCGGGAAGCTCGTGCCGCTTCCGCTCTGAACCATCCCAACATCTGCACCATCTACGAGATCGGCAAGCACGGTGACCAGTCCTTCATCGTCATGGAGTATCTGGACGGGGTGACGCTGAAGCACCGCATCACAGGGCGTCCGCTGGAAACCGAGATGCTGTTGTCGTTAGGAATCGAGATTGCCGATGCGCTCGATGCCGCGCACGCCGAAGGCATCGTCCACCGCGACATCAAGCCCGCTAACATCTTCGTCACCAAGCGTGGGCACGCCAAGATCCTTGATTTCGGACTAGCGAAAGTGATGCCAGTGGCCAGCAGGATAGTGGAAACGGCAGGCGTGGGAGTTGAGGCCACGGCCGGGGGGAGTGCCGAGCACCTGACCAGTCCGGGTGCGGCTTTGGGGACAGTCGCCTACATGTCGCCCGAGCAGGTACGGGCCAAGGAATTGGACGCACGCACGGACTTGTTCTCCTTTGGAGTGGTGCTTTACGAGATGGCAACCGGTACCTTGCCATTCCGGGGTGAGAGTTCGGGAGTCATTTTTGACGGGATCATGAACC
>QIAR01000803.1 GCA_003225595.1 Acidobacteriota bacterium
TGCTGGTTGCCGCACTAATTGTCGTCGGAGTCCTTTACTACCGCTCGCGTTCCGCAAAGCAACTGACGGAGAAGGACAGCATCGTGCTGGCCGACTTCGCCAACAAAACCGGCGACCCGGTGTTCGACGACACACTGAAGCAGGCGCTGGCGGTGGATCTGGGGCAGTCGCCATTCCTGAACATCCTCTCCGACCGGAAAGTCACGGCCACACTGCGCCTGATGGGCCGCTCGCCAGAGCAGCCGGTCACCGGAGAAGTGGCACGCGAACTCTGCCAGCGGGTGGGCAGCAAGGCCATGCTGGCGGGTTCGATCTCCAGTCTGGGCAACGAGTACGTGATCGGCTTGAACGCGAGCAACTGCGCGACCGGCGACACGCTGGTGGCCGAGCAGGCACGCGCTTCGGGCAAAGGCGAAGTGCTGAAGGCTTTGGACAACTCCGCATCGGCGCTGCGCACAAAGCTGGGCGAGTCGCTGGCGTCGGTACAGAAGTTCGCCACCCCGATTGATGAAGCGACCACGTCATCATTAGAAGCACTGAAGGCCTTCAGCATGGGCGGAAAGATATTCGACGAGAAGGGCGCTGTGGCGGGCCTTCCCTATTACCGGCGTGCGGTTGAGCTCGATCCCAACTTCGCCCTTGCTTACAGCTATCTCGGAGTTGTCTACAGCAATCTTGGACAGGCCACACTGGCGAGCGAGAATGCGAAGAAGGCCTACGACCTGCGGGACCGGGTGAGCGAACGCGAGAAGTACCGGATCAGCGCCTCCTACTACGGATTCGTTACCGGAGAACTGGACAAGGCCAACCAAGCCTACGAACTGTGGAAGCAAAGCTATCCCCGAGATAGCATCCCGCCCTCCAACATGGGAGACAACTACATGAGGCTGGGCCAGTGGGAGAAGGCATTGCGGGAAACCCAGGATGGCATCCGCCTGGAGCCGAACAGCACGGTGATACAGACTAACCTGGCTTGGATGCAACTCGCGCTCAACCGGACGGAAGAGGCCAGGACAACGCTGGAGCAGGCGCTGGCGCGCAAGCTAGACACATATCTCCTTCGGCTCGCCCTTTACCAGGCAGCGTTCCTTCGGAGTGATCAGGAGACGATGCAACAACAGCTGGCCTGGGCCGCGGGACGGCCCGGAGAGGAAGACTGGCTGCTGTCGGCGCAGTCCGATACTGAAGCCTACTACGGGCGGCTGGCTAAAGCGCGGGAGTTTTCCCAACGCGCCATTGACTCGGCCAAACGTGCGGACGCTAGGGAAACCGCCGCACTGTGGCAGGTCAATGCCGCCGTGCGGGAGGCGGAGT
>QIAR01000801.1 GCA_003225595.1 Acidobacteriota bacterium
CATTTTGAATACCACGCGGATCACGCAATTGCCCAGCTTGCCTCCCGTCCAGTAGAGCAGTCCCATGCCACCGTGGGTTCGGATTAGGCCATCTCCCACAGTCATTTGGCCGGGGCCAACATGTTTCCAGCCGGTCAGGTCTTTGCCGTTGAAGAGTTGTTTCCATTCTTCAGTTTGAGCCGGGGGCTGGGCTTGCGCAGAAATAACCAGCAACATGAAAGACAGGGACACAAATGTGAAGCGGGTCAACCTGGAATCAGCTCCCTTCTTGGGAAATGGATCGAGGAATAGTACACCAAAGTGGCGGATGGCAGCGAGAGCTAAGTCCTTTGTACTCTGGGTGCTGCGGTCGCATTTCCGCATAATCGCGACGGCAACATGTGGTCTGCACGGAAGAAAATATTTGGCGCTGTGATCTGTAGGGCTGCAAGAACTGCCGTGGTTACCACTGGATTTTTTGCCGAAGCTTCCTGCGGGAAACTCACATCAAAGAGATATAATGTGGCTAGTTATACTGGAGTGATTGATTTTTCCTTCCCGAGAGACCACGATCGAATGTCCATGAAAATAAAAGCCGGTGTCCTCGTCGCGTCGTTTGCAATATTGCTGTTTATGGTGGTAGGCGAGTTGGGAGGCGTACGCGCCTCCTCCAATGACGGCGCCTATCGGCAACTGCAGGTTTATAGTGAAGTGCTCTCGCGCGTGCGCAGCGAGTACGTTGAAGAGCCAAACATTCCCTTGGTGACCGACGGCGCCCTGCATGGGCTGCTTGAATCGCTGGATGCGAACTCCAGCTATCTTACTGCGCCCGAGTACAAGGAGTATAAGTCAAACAAATCGGAAGCCAAGGGCGAGATTGGTGCGGCCGTCTCCAAACGTTTCGGCTACGCTGCGGTGATCTCAGTCATACCCGGTGGTCCGGCCGACAAGGCGGGAATTGAGGGTTCCGACATCCTTGAGGCCATCGAAGGCAAGAGCACGCGGGATCTGTCTTTGGCTGAAATCCGCAACCTGCTGGCCGGGCAGCCTGGCTCAAACGTCACGGCTTCCGTGGTGCGGGCCCGCCGCGCCGAGCCGAAAAAGGTCGTAATTACTCGCGATGTAGTCACTATTCCGCCGGTCAGCGACAAGATAATCGAAGACGGGATCGGCTATATCAAAGTTGACGCCTTCAGCAAGGGAAAGTCGCAAGAGGTCGCGGGCAAGATCAAATCACTGCAGAAGCAGGGCGCGAAAAAGCTGATTCTCGACCTGCGGAATGCCTCCGAGGGCGACGAGTCAGAAGGGATTGCCACCGCCAACCTCTTTCTTAACCATGGAACAATCACTTACCTGCAGGGACAAAAGTATCCGCGTGAAGCGTTCAACGCCGATCCTGCGAAGGACATCACCAACCTGCCGCTCGTGGTGATGGTAAACCGGGGCACGGCTGGTCCGGCCGAGATTGTCGCTGCCGCCGTTCTCGAAAACGCGCGGGGCGATGTCGTGGGTGACAAGACTTTT
>QIAR01000329.1 GCA_003225595.1 Acidobacteriota bacterium
TTTTCACTGAGGAAGATGCGATGAAACCGTTTCGAGTGCACAAAGGTCGCGTAGCACCCTTGGACAGGCAGAACGTTGATACTGATCAGATCATTCCCAAGCAGTTTCTGAAGCGGATTGAACGGACAGGCTTCGGAGAATTCCTGTTTCACGACTGGCGGCACACACATGACGGCAAGAAGGACCCCTCATTCGTGCTGCACCACCCCCGCTACAAAGAGGTCAGCATTCTGGTTGCGGGCAAGAATTTTGGCTGTGGCTCCTCGCGCGAGCACGCGGTCTGGGCCTTGGCGGACTTTGGCTTTCGTGCAGTGATCGCGCCATCATTCGCAGACATCTTCGCTAGCAATAGTGTGAAGAATGGGTTTCTCGCCGTAGTTCTCAGCGAGGCGGAAGTTGCCGAGATCATGCGTCGGGCAAACGAAAAGCAGGATTACCACATTACGATTGACCTGGAGCACTGCAAGATCCACGACGACCATGGGTTCACGGCCGTTTTCCAGATCGATGAGTTCAGTCGAAAATGCTTGTTGGAAGGGCTGGACGAAATTGGGCTCACCCTTCAGCATGAGACGGAGATCGCCGCTTACGAAAGGAGCCACCCCGTCTCGCTGAACATGCAGCACCTGTCGGTGTCCTAATCCTGAAACTTTACGTTAGCATCTCGCAACCTTGCCCCAAGCGTATACCGCCAATTGACCTGGGAGCGCCCACGTCTCATCCCATCTTCTACTTCAGCCTTAGTCTTTGCTAGAGACCAGATTGTCCGGTTTGAGTTTAACGGAGGGGTTTTATGGAGAAGCTACTGGCCAGGTGCAGCATCAGGACTGCAGTTTGCTCCGTTCTCTTGATCGTTCTCATTCCGTTAGGTGGCTCGGTCCGTCTCTCCAGGCCATCTTCTGCGGCGGATCTGCTCTTGCTCAATGCGCACGTGCTCACCATGGATCAGACAAGACCCGCAGCACAAGCCATAGCGATTCAGGGTGACCGTATCGCGTGGGCGGGAGCTAGTGAAGAAGCGCAGAGACTCTTCCCTGGAAGTGCTCGCACCATTGATCTGCACGGCGCAACTGTCTTGCCGGGAATTATTGATGCTCACACTCATCTGATCGAGCTCGGCAAAAGTTTGCTGAGGCTGAATCTGAAGGATATAGCCAGTGAAAAAGAAGCCCTTGAGCGGGTGAAACAGAAGATAGCATCCACTGCGCCGAACGAGTGGATTTTGGGCTGGGGCTGGGACGAAGGCAGATGGGCTTCACATTATCCCAACAATCAAAGCTTGAGCGATATCTCGCCGAGTAACCCTGTGTACTTGGTCGGCCTTCACGGTTTTGCCGCTTGGGCCAACAAGAAGGCCCTCCAACTGGCGGGCATCACCAAAGATACAAAGGACCCTGAGAACGGAAAGGTCCTCCGCGATGAGAGAACGGGCGAGCCCACGGGCGTGCTACTCAATCGTGCTCAAGAATTAGTCGAGAAGCGCATTCCGCCGATGACGCTCGATCAAGTTAAGAAAGCGATCGAGCTTGCGGCGCGTGAGTGCATTCGTAATGGCCTGACATCAGTACACGAAGCCAAGGTCTCGGCCATCATGATCCAGGCATTTCGCGAGCTGATCCAGGAGGGCCGTTTGCCGCCGCGCATTTACGCCATGCTGGATGGAGCCGATCAAGCCCTCGTAACGCAATGGCTGGAGCGAGGACCTGAAATAGATCCGCACCATCAGCTGACCATCCGTTCGTTCAAGCTCTTTGCCGATGGAGCACTGGGTTCGCGAGGCGCAGCGTTGCTTCAGCCCTATAGCGACGACCCGCAAACAAGAGGGATGATCACTACTCCCGAATCTGAAGTCTACGGCCTGACTCGTCGCTCACTCGAACGCGGATTTCAAGTTTGTACTCATGCCATCGGTGATCGAGCCAACCGCATGGTGCTGGATGCCTATGCACGCGCCCTCGAAGAGGTGCACCAAACCCGCGACCCAAGGTTGCGAATCGAACACGCTCAAGTCTTGGCGCCAGACGATATCCCGCGCTTCGCGAAGCTTGGTGTCATTCCCTCGATGCAGCCTACCCATTGCACATCCGATATGGCGTGGGCAGAAAAGCGCGTCGGGCCTCAGCGAATTCGGGGCGCGTATGCATGGCGATCGCTACTTAAAACCGGCATTCACTTGCCCCTGAGCTCAGACTTTCCAGGTGAGACCCTGAACCCGTTCTATGGAATTTATGCTGCGATTACTCGGCAGGACCCGCAGGGGAATCCTCAGGGCGGCTGGTTTCCCGAACAACGCCTGACGCTTGAAGAGGCCCTGCGAGGCTACACCGTCGAGGCCGCATATGCAGAGTTTGAAGAGGGGGCAAAGGGCTCTATTGAAAATGGCAAGCTCGCCGATTTGGTCATCATCTCAAAAGACATAACGAAACTACCGCCCAAAGAGATCTTGTCCATCCATGTCCTGAAGACCTTTGTTGGTGGAAAGCTGGTTTACGATGCTGACGTCGACAAATGATGACAGTCGGATTGGACAAGGCGCGCAAACGAGCGGTTCCAGGCAAAAATTAGGCGGATGCGCCCAGGCGCATCCGCCAAAAGAGAAGCTGCAATCGCTAGAAGATGATCTTCACTGCGAGTTGCATGTTGAATTGCTCGCCAGGGCCAAGCCCGGGAGCGCCGTTGAAGTCGCCGATGGTGTCACTCACCAGACCGAATCCGGCGCTCGTGTTGCAGGGGGAACCCGGCGTTGTTGTCCCGCAGCTACTGCCCACAGACCCTGGTCCAGAAGCAAGATTGATCCGATTGAAGAGGTTAAACATATCGGCCTGCAACCGGATCCTGACCCGCTCGGTAATCGGCAAGGTCTTGAAGACGGACAGGTCCACGTCTCCAAAGTTCGGGGCGTAGAACCTGTTGCGAGCGAGGTTGCCAATGCCGGACGCCGGCAGCGCAAATGCAGCCGGGTTCCACCATTGCGTCCCTCCGTTCGCCGCTGAGAACGAATGGGAGACCCCGGAGAACGGGTCACCAATCACGTCCAGACCCAAGCGTACTTCGTCGGACGGCTGCCCCTTGTGCCAATTCATCACACTGCTCACTTGCCAGTCGTTGACAAGCCACTTTGACCATCCATTAGCCCACGATGCCTTAGGCACATCATACGTAAGGCTCACCGTAAAGAGGTGCCGCGTGTCGTAATCACTATTCCCGTAGTCTAACTTGCGGTTGAAAGCATCATCCGCGATTACAGCCCGGTATTCACTGATTTCATCCAGGGCATGCGCCCAGGTATAGGCAAATTGCGATGTCAATCCGTGCCACGACCTAATCCTGAAGGTGCTCTGCAGGGCGTTGTAGTTGGAAGTGCCGATGCTGTTGAGCTGGAGGATGGAGCCGAAGTTTGGAAAGCAACAGCTGTTCTGGTTGATGTTTGTCACAATATTGAGCTTGCGTCCTTCGCTGCCCACATATCCGATCTGCCAAACGGCTTTGCTCCCGAATTGTTTTTCGACCTGCAGGTTGTAGTTATAGAAGTAGGGTGTGCGGAAGTTTTGGTTCACAGAAAAGACATTGAATCCCGGCGTAGTTGTGCAAAGAGGATCGGCGCAGGTCACAACTCCAGGAAAGATCGAGGCGCCGCCCGCCTGTACCGCCTGCCAGTTGTATGAAGTCTGGCCAAGGATGTTAGTGCTGTAAGTAGAAACGGCGGCTGGACCTACCGGGTTGCCCTCTAGGCCCTGCGCTGCCGCGATGGGCGGTCGAAAGTCCAGGAACGGGTTCATGTTGATTTGGTCAAAGAAAACGCCGATTCCGCCGCGCACGACGATATCGCCACCCTCCCTCGGCTGGTAGGCGAAGCCGAATCTAGGCGCGAAGTTGTTTCGGTCCGGCGGGAAAATGGAATCTATGCCAACTCCCTGAATGAGGAGGCCCTTATCTGGGGTAAAGACGGCCAGATCCTTCCGGTCACTATGGAGTGGCCCAAAGTATTCGTAGCGCAGACCGAAATTAACATTAAGTTTGCGGGTGAGTTGCCAGGCATCTTGCAAATACAGATTGAAGGCGTTCACCCTGACAAAGCGTTCCGGATTTCCAACCGCGATCGTGGAGGATGACACATCGCCGGCGAGGAAGTCGGCCAGAGCTTTTGTGGTGGGATCCACGGTCAAGTCGTTTGCCCAGGGGCCTTGAGACCCGTCGAAGGTGAACTTGCCGGTCCCACGGCGGTGATAGAACTCATTCACACGCGCCTGCCGGAACTCACCTCCGAAACGGAATTGATGTGCCCCCACATTGTAGGAAACGATGTCCGTCAGGTGGCCGGTGATGTCATTACGGCCTTCGGGGGGCGTGAGACCGATCTGCTCAAATCCCGCTCCGCTGACCCCAGCTGGGGGGGATATTACGATGTTGGGCGCCCCCAGAATGGGCTTTCCGTTGATAGTTGCATCCGGGCTGAGGAACAAGCCCATGGCCTTGGTGTCAAAGCTGTTGTTGAAGTCGTGGAAGACCTGGTTGAAGTAGTTGACGCCTACGAGTACCTGATTAGTCAAGCGCGGTGTGAAAACGGAGTTCAACACCACCGAGTAGTTGTATACGTGGAGTGGGGCGACTTCAAAATAATCGTGCAGATTCGAGCTGGCTGTTCCCAGCGCCGGGCTGCCACCGAGCGGTGCAATCTGGTTGCCCTGTCCCCCGAACCAACGGCCCGAGAGACGGTGCTTCTCTGAGAAATTGTGGTCCAGCTTTATCACGCCATTGTAACTGTAGCCCGTGGATGCAATAGGACTAAAGAAGTTGTGGGGTGTTCCAGGAAGCGGGCCGATGAGACTCCTCGGCCAGAAGCCATTCGGTCCAATCAGGTTTGCAGAAAGTGAACTCTCAGCAACACCGTGGGCGCTAAGTACAGCAAGCGCGTTGTTGATCCAGGCGTCCGAAGGTTCGGTGGCCAAGCCTGAAAGGCCAATGATGTAGTTCTGTTTTTCAAAAGAAAGGAAATAGAAAGTCTTGTCCTTGAGGATGGGCCCGCCGACGCTGCCTCCCCAGTTCTGGTTGCGCAGCCTGGGGGAATGCGGGTTGTCCGCTGTGGGCACGAAAAAGGGCGAGGCCGCCGCGTAGAATTCATTCCGGTTGAAGTAGTACGCCGAGCCGTGCAGTGCGTTGCTGCCGGACTTGGTGACCAGGTTTACGGTACCACCTGCGTTGCGTCCCGCCTCTGGGCCGTTCTGTGTTTGCGCCGAGAATTCGTCAATCGAGTCAATCGGCAGGATAATACCGGCAATGCCCGAGACTCCACCCTGGTTAACCGCGGGGATGTTGTGCCAGAAGTCGTTATTGTCCACGCCATCAATCTGCCAGTTCATCTGATTGGGGCGGGTTCCATTGAGCGAACCGAAGCCACCCACGTTATAGCCGCCGAAGCCCGGTTCAATGGAGATCAACTGGGTGTAGTCGCGTCCGTTTAGCGGAACGTTCTGGACGACATCGGAAGGAAGGGTCATGGTCTGTGTTTGGGTCGCGGTGTCGACGGCGACGGCAGCGGCGGAGACTTCAATCGCGGTTGCTTGCTGCCCCAGTTTGAGTTTGACGGGCAGGGTATAAATAGCGCCCGCTGTTACCGGTATGTGATCGACTGTGATCGCCGAAAATCCGCTGGCGGAAACGCTAATTTTGTAGTCGCCGAGCGGCAGATCCTGGAACGCGAACTGACCCTCGGTCGTGCTGACCGTGCTGCGTGTGGTACCGGTGGCATTGTCCGTAGCTTTTACGCTGGCACCGGGGACTACCGCCCCCGATGGGTCCATGACGGTACCGTTGATTGCGCCCCGGAATGTCTGTGCATACCCGGCAACCGCAAGCAGTGCGAGTAAGACAAAGAATTCTGATAAGCGTCGCATTCCACACCTCCGAGTTTCATTCTTATGTTGAAGACGGGTCACTTGAATTCAGGTAGGGTTCATTTCTGTATCGAATTAATTATAGTTGGCATGTTGCCAGCCAAACTGGATGTTAGGTCGCATGTTAGCGTTTTCAGCTACTTACGAAAATCTGCACAAAATGAAATACGTAACCTAGAAGCTCTGTGCCCAATACCTATGAGAATTTGTAACTTATCGGTCCGGACTCACCCAACCCAAAGGCCTGCGCACCCAT
>QIAR01000330.1 GCA_003225595.1 Acidobacteriota bacterium
CAGGTTGAGCGAAACAATATTTCCCTCGCGCGGCGAGTTCTGCTCGACTACACCCTTCAGGTGTACCAGCTCGGGACGGAAGACCTGTAGCCGTTTACGCAGCTTCTCTATCTGGTGGTTGATCTCCTTTTCGATGTCGGGAGTTTTCTGGACCTTATAACTGATATGAACGTTCATGAGAGCCTCGGACGACGGGAGCAGATCCCGTGAAGCTTTCAGTGCCTTCGATCAGATTCTACACCCGCTGGGAGAGAGGCAAAGCGGGAATTGAGGAAGATCGTAACCTGCTGTGTTTGGGAATTTAGAACTTGTTCCACGGCGGCACGGAGACTTAGCAGGCTGCTGAAAAACTTCGGTCACTGCATATTTTGGGAAGGGCACGACTTCAGTCGTGCCATCAAGCCCCTTATTCTTGTCACTCCGAACCGGCTTTCAGCCGTGAGGAATCTGCTTTTCGGAGTTTTTCAGCAGCCTCTGCTAGAGCATCCAGGACGCTGGAAGTCCTAGTCACGAGTGACACCTCTGCTTGCATTTAAGCCGCCTAGGTTCATCGTGTACATACAGTAATACTGACATCGAGAGGAGAAACTATGAGGAAGCTCACAAGAGAACAAAAGCGAGACATCGCCGCCATCGCCGCAAAGAAAGACGAGGAAATTGATTTCTCCGATGTCCCCGCAGTCGTCGATTGGAGCGGGGCCGAGATCGGCAAGTTTTACCGGCCGCCGAAGAAGCCCGTAACCATGCGTCTGGACGCGGATGTTCTCGAATGGCTGAAGGCGTACGGCAAGGGATATCAGACAAAGGCCAATTTGTTGTTGAGGCATGCCATGGTGAGTTCTAGAGGGAGAGCCAATTCCGGGAAAGCAACCGGAGCGCGGCGAAAGAGGGATCGCAGGTCTCACTCCATCGGTTAATGCGATAGGGTATTCAGCGCTAGCGTGAATCGAGCACAGCGTATCATCCTTACACAGCCACTGTAACCGAGGTCTCTGTTCGCGTAACCGGGCGATACAGCGTGTCGCGTTCTATGGGCTCGCGTCCGGCTTCTTTGATGAGGCGCATGAGTTCCTGGCGGCGCATGCCCTGGGGCGTGGTGGCGCCAGCATCGTGGTAAATCTTCTCCTCAACCACCGTACCGTCGATGTCGTCGGCCCCAAAACGCAGGGAAATCTGAGCGATCTTGGGCGTCATCATCTGCCAGTAGGCCTTGATGTGTGGAAAATTATCGAGCACTAGGCGGCTCACGGCGATTTGCTTGATGTCCAGCATGCCCGTGGTCTTAGGCAGATGCTGCAGCGGCGTGTTGTCAGGATGGAAAGCCAATGGGATAAACGTCTGAAAGCCACCGGTCTCATCTTGCAGCGCGCGTAGCTTGAGCAGATGGTCGACGCGATCTTCGTCGTTCTCCACGTGGCCGTAAAGCATGGTGGCGTTGGATTTCAGGCCGATCTGGTGAGCCAGCTTCGCCGTCTCCAACCATTGATCACCATCAATTTTGTGATCACAGATGATATGGCGCACGCGGTCCCCGAAAATTTCTGCGCCACCACCCGGAAGTGAATCCACGCCGGCGGTTTTCAACTGCGCCAACGTCTCGCGAGTGGAAAGCTTGGCGCGCTTCGCTAAGTACGCGACCTCGACCATGGTGAACGCTTTCAGATGCACTTGCGGAAAGCGCTGCTTCAACCCGGAGATGAGATCCAGAAAATATTCAAACGGCAGGTCGGGATGCAGGCCGCCGACAATGTGAAATTCCGTGACCGCTTCGGTGTAGCCGGAAGCAGCCGTCTGAAATGCTTCTTCGAGCGCCATCGTGTAGGCACCCGGTGTGTCTTTCTTTCGACCGAACGCGCACAGGCGGCACGCCGCGACGCAGACATTGGTGGGATTAATGTGACGATTGACGTTGAAGTAAGTCTTATCGCTGTGCATGCGCTCGCGAACGTGATTGGCCAACCAGCCGACGGCCAGTATGTCCCCGGTGCGATATAGGGTGAGAGCGTCGTCATGACTAAGCCGCTTGCCAGCAAGCACCTTTTCTGCGATGGGATGGAGACGGGCGTCGTCGGTCTGGAATGCGTGTGACATCCAGGTTTGATGATAACGCAGGAAGTGGCTGGAGTCACAGCGGTGAGCCAGAGGATCGCCGCCTGGCGTGGAGGAGATTGAACCCCTATCTATTGCGTGCGCTTGGTGATCCGAAGCTCGCAGACGCATTGGAAGCATGGCACGAACGCCTTGCGCTACCTGAGCCCGCTTGGCCCGAATGGTAAGGGAGTCAGGACATTCTTGCTTGCCGTCGGTTCAGGGGATTTCGAAACCCACATTGTTGGTGTAATGGCGACCAACCACCCGGTAGGACACCCACTCTCGTAAGCAAACCCGCATTGTTGGAAAGATGTACAAAGAAGTGACAGCGAAAGGAAGCACGGGCCGCGTGTGTGCTGACTGGACGGGCTTCGCTATGGTGAACACCGTGAAAGCAGCACTCCGTGTAATAGTTTATATACTCGTTATCTGCTTATGCCATGAAACCATCCATGCCGCTTCGGAAAAAGAACGCTGTGACGACCCTTGTGGCAAGTCGACGGCGTGGAACGAATTCAATGTTTTCGAGCTCAAAGTGACCATGCCCCAAAAAACTGGTTACGAGTCTTGGCACGGACGGTTCGACAAAGAATCAAGTGATATTCAAATCGATGTCGAAACTTTTGATGGGCAGAGGACAACACACGGAAAAATCCTTTTAGTGGGGGGGCGCGTGATGGCCACTCAGGGACCGATCACTGAGCCGGGGTATGAGATTGATGCACTCGACGCTCCAGTCCTTGAGCAGCGACTCGTAACTAGCTTGCTCGGAAGAGTTCTACCTGATGGTCCCACACGCGTCGAAGCTGTCCGCACCATTGATTTCACAGACGAGAAAACCGGAATCCAGTTTGCCACACCTAGCGCACAGGGCTTCATCCCGGCGCCTTGGCACGTGACCGGCGAGGTGAAACTTGCGGGACCTGATGATATTAAGTACCAGTTAACATTGACCGCGACAATCAAACAACAATCCCCCGCCAGCAGCCAAGGATACGTTGCTACCTTCACAGGTCGGTTGTCAAAGGAGGCAAGTGTCAAGATTGATGACGCTCTCCCTCTTGAGGGCTGGAATCTTTTTGGCCTCGGAGTTCAGAAGCGAAAGGGCAGCGGTGGGACGACATTTGATTACAGTGCTGCACCGGCCACCACTTTGTACAAGATTGTTGCTGATATCCGAAAAAAGATTGCCGAGGACGATTATCCGGGCGAGCCAGATCCCTCCAACAACTTCACCGGGTTCTGGAAGGAAGATTGTGAGCAGGCTTTCGGTCTACAGATTATGCCGTACGGGAAAGATGGTAAGTATTCTGTTACTTTCTGCGGGCCGGGGGGCTGTGGAACAGCAGGCGAAGACGGGAAAAACACGTTCATTACAAAGGATCCCGATTACGAAGTAGTCAGTGAAAGCAAAATCAAAGTACGAAATGTCGATAACGGTTGGGATACGTATTACCGGTGCACAAGGGACACGCATCTTATCTTGAAATACAAGCAACAATGACGTGGCTGACTGTCTGAGTTCGAATCGCAGGGAAGCCCGTAAGCGGATTAACTGTCGACGCAGACGATTACATTCACGACCGGATTACTGGTGGAATGGCGATTTTGCAAAAAGGAGGCGATCATGACACAGCTGTTCAGGGTTGCGGCTGCGGTCGCATTGATTCTCTGCCCGTCGCTCCTGGTTCGGGCACAAGAAAAAAAAGAGGCGGGAACTCCGCATGTGAGCGCCGCGCCTAAACATCACTCCTTGCCAGCGACTCCCGAGACGGTGCAGTGGGGCTGGCTTGATCCCAAAGAGAAGCCCAAACTCACCATCAATTCTGGCGATGCCGTTTCTGTCGAGACCATGATGCACTCGCTGGATCAGGTCAAGCCCGGCGTGCCGATGGAGGAACTGGTGAAGCTCCGGTTGCAAAATGACGGAGGCGGCCCGCACTCTGTCACCGGGCCGATCTACGTCAACGGCGCCGAGCCTGGCGACACACTGGAGATTCGAATCCTCAAGATCGTGCCCAAGCCCGATGCCTTTAACTTTAATTTGCCGGGCAAGCAATTCCCCACGGTTGGCCTGCTAGCGTCCGAGTTTCCCGAGGGCTTTGTTCGCTACTACAAGTTGGACCTCGCCAAAATGCAGACCGAGTTCAAGCCGGGAATCGTCATCAACCTGGCGCCATTTCCCGGGATTCTGGCGGTAGCGCCCGATCCCAATGAGCCGGCAGCCAAGGCCGGCCCGCCAATCCACGACGAAAAAGGCCGGACCAGCACGCTGCGGCCCTGGAAGAACGGCTCCAACATGGACCTGAACGAATTGCAGGCCGGTTCCACGCTATATGTCCCAGTCTTCCTCGAGGGCGGGTTGATCTGGATTGGTGACGCGCATTGCCGTCAGGGCAACGGCGAGGTCAACCTGACAGCGCTCGAGTGCGCCTACAAGGAGATTGAGATTCAACCCATCGTGCGCAAAGACCTAAAGATCGACTGGCCGCGCGCAGAAACCAAGGACAACTGGATCTTCGCCGGGTTCGATGAGGACCTGACTCAGGCGATGAAGATCGCGGTCCAGCAGACCGTGGCGTGGCTCTCGACGCAGAAGATGGTGCCCATGAGCCGTGAAGAGGCCTACGCCCTCACTTCGATGGTTGGAGATTGCCGGGTGACCGAGGTCGTGGACATCCGCAAAGGCGTGCACTGCATGATCCCAAAATCGATCTTCGTCAGCCAGAAGTCAGCTGACCACTCATCGGCGCAATAACAAGTCTCCGGCGAGGAAAAAGAAGAACACCACCGAGATCACACCATTCATTGTGAAAAAGGCGGCGTTCAGTTTGGAGAGGTCATCAGCGGAGACGAGCGAGTGCTCGTAGGCGAGCAGCATTGCGACCACGAGTACCCCCGCCATGGCAAACTTCCCTAGCCCAAACACAATTACCAGACTAATGAGCAGAAGCAGCATCAACATGTGAAACAGGCGTGAGGTTAAGAGAGCGCGGCGAATCCCGACGTAGCGCGGCACCGAATGGAGTCCGGCTCGCTGATCGAACTCGTAGTCCTGGCAGGCGTAAAGCACGTCGAAACCGCCGACCCAGAAAGTGACGGCGGCGGTGAGCACCAGGATGCGCGGGTCGAGCGAGCCGCGCACCGCAATCCAGGCAGCAGCGGGCGCAATGCCCAGCGCAAATCCCAGCATCAGATGTGACCACCGCGTAAAACGCTTGCTGTAGGAGTACAGCAACACGATTGCCAGCGCAACCGGCGAAAGCGCGAGGGTCACGCGGTTGAGCTGTGACGCTGCGAGCACGAACACGGCGGAGGAGATCACGACGAATGTAGTAACGAATGCGGGAGTCAGGGTGCCGGCTGGCAGAGCGCGAGTCTGCGTGCGGGGATTCACCGCATCAATTGTTGCGTCGGCTAGGCGATTGAAGGCCATTGCCGCCGAGCGCGCCGAGACCATCGCCACGATAATCCATCCGAGCTGGTGGATGGACGGGAGGCCGTTGGCGGCTAGCATGGCGCCGCATAGCGCGAAGGGGAGCGCAAAAACGGAATGCTCCCATTTGATCATCTCCAGCGTGACACGCAGGTTGTGCAGGATGGGCATGGGATCATACGTAGAGACGCTGCTTGCGAATCTCGACACAGCAAGCCGCAAAGTCTACCAGGATTGTAAAGCAGGTCGAAGGTCTCCAGCCGGCGGTAGATCCGCTCGTTTTAGTGAGTCCCCGCACGTAATTTGATAACGGGTCGAGCGCTAATTCTTTGGCCGCCTCTTGCGTGTGTGGCGTAAGAGATTTTTCAGTTCCACAGACCGGGCAGCCCACACCATCGAGCTAGCGCATCTGATCCAAATGTTGCAGATGCTGCCCTTGGCTCCCAAAGGCCTTGATTATCTCTATCCGCCTTATGAATCGATGCCTCGATGTCTCTGATCTCGTTTGCGACTACTTGTAGTCGTTCCTGGCGTGCTGCGTAAGCTGCCCTATCGATTTCGTCAGGTCTCTCCGTTGAATCCAGATATGTCCGGTTCCATAGCACGATGGCTCCGAGTTCGGCCATCAGGGCTTGGAGTCGTTTTTTAACTGCTGGCTGCATGGCAATGCACCTTATTCTAAACCGCCGTGCATGTGAAGTGCATGATCATCGAACGCTTGGC
>QIAR01000313.1 GCA_003225595.1 Acidobacteriota bacterium
TGAATACGTCGATTCTCTGGTTCCCCTTCGAGTCCGTGCCCAAGGTATTCAGCCAATCAGAGACCCAGGCAAGCCACTGCCCGTCTTGGGACACAGTACCGATTGCGTTCTGCGAATAGAAGTTGGGATCGCTTCCCGTGCAGAAGGAGTGGGCGAACCGCCGCAAGGTGCCATCCGGCATGTAGCCAATGATTTCGTTTATCAAAGGCGTGTTGAATGTGGCGGGAGCATTTGGCGTGGTAGAGGGCGTGACAAAGAACGGCGCCGTGTCGTTCGGGTTGTCGTTGTTCCACGACATGTGAGCTTCGCGCACCTGCGTGCAGCAAGGCGAAGGCAGCGTGCCCGGCCAGAATCTAACGGTATTCGGCGCCGTAAATTGGCGCTCGCCGACTTGCGGGAAGCTGGTGAAGTTGAGCCACGTGTTGTAGCCGGGGACGCTATGACCTCCGCAATTAGTGCTGCAGTGGTTCACCGTGGTCGTGCCTG
>QIAR01000314.1 GCA_003225595.1 Acidobacteriota bacterium
CCCCTACGCAGTCCCCGGACGTGCAGGAGGAGATCGAGATGTCAAAGAAGCTGCCCAACGACATATAGCCCTCGTGGATGGCGTAACTCGCGTTGTCGCTTGCCGGGCCGGTCGTTCCCCAATTGCCAACCACTTGCGCGGTTTGCGTGTTGTAGGCGGAACAGGCATTGAGCGAGGCGGCGTCGCTGATAATAGTCAACTCGCGGCTTGACCCACTTGAAGAGCCGTGGCACCTCGTCAAAGTCTTTTCGGCGATCGCGGCCAGGATGACCCGCAATAACGAGCGCCGCGAACACCATCGCAACCGGACTGGCCCGACCAAGTAGAGAGTCACTTCCTCACAAGGGTACGAGTAACCTGCAATCGCCCAGGTGGAGGCCCCCAATCGCGGTCTCGTAATTCTCGTGGAGTATACTCCTGCTGCAAACAGAACTGTAGGACTGCGCTGGTGCGAATGCGCGGTCATCTTTTGGTTCTGCCGGGGCCCGAGTTATCCGCCGATTTTTTCGCGGGGGTGCAGCATGCCATTCATCGATCGGACGTTGGACGATGACCGGACCCCATCAACGCCAGGGTTGGCCGCGGCATATTTGGTTGTTCTGGGGGAATTCATTGGCTCAAGAAGGGAGATTCTGGATTAACGTATGAAAATCAGAATTTCGTTTCTTGTCCTTGCATCGCTTGCAGTTTGGGCTTTGGATTTCGCTGTTGCACAAAATAAGCGCGACACTGTGGCGTCCAAGGTTCTTGCAATCGAGAAGAAATGGAATGACGTTTATAAGCGAGGGGATATCGCAGCCATGGATTCTCTGCTGGCTGACGATTTCATCATTACCGTTGAGGATGGAAGCACATTTAGCAAACCTGGATACATCGCTCACAACGAAAACTCTACCGTGCGCGTAGAGATTTCAGAAATGTCGGATCTTCAAGTTCGAATGCACGGCAACACAGCTGTGGTCACTGGTGCGTACCACGAAAAGGGCACCGAGAAGGGTAAACCTTACGAATACCGTGATCGTTTGACCGACGTTTGGATGAACATCAACGGCAGGTGGCGACTTATCGCATCGCACTACAGTCTTCGCGCCAGCCAGTAATGGGATGACACAAGGGAAGCGCGTTTGCCCGATGGAGAATAGGGGCGGGACCTTCTCATGGGGCAAGCTGACGCAAGGCGCGAGACTGAGGAATTACTTGATCAGTTCAGAATGCTTTATCCCAACGCGGCGGTGGTGAGAACGGCTCTACGAGGTGCAGCGGCTTACCAGTTCCCCTGGCTTAATACACATTTATGGTGTATGGGAGTGTCACGCGATGGCCGAACTTACTGACACCAAACGGGCATTTTTACCCTCGTAACGCAATAGACTGCGCTTGTCTCTTACGCATCTCTCGAGTTTCCATCCACGGGCAAAGGAATCAAGACATACATACCCGCCAAAATCTACAATCATAGCCAGCTTGCCTCGCAAATCCCTATCGCGAGGCCATGGTTACGTTACCATCCGCTCCCGAGGAGTCGGAACTGAGCCGGGACGCGAGTCTGGCATAGTATCCTTTTCGCGCGCGAATCTCCAGCTTTTCTCCCGTTTTTCGCGCTCCGATTTTGATTTTACGAAAGCGGCCGTCCGGCGCGAAATCTGCGGGCTTATAGGAAATGGCGTACCTGCTGCGTAACTCGTCGCTTATCTTGGCAAAAGCTTTGGAGACCTGCTTGGGATTGGCTGGGATCAGCAATCGCCCACCGGTCTGTTCTGCGAGCTTGCGCAGATTTGAGTTACCCAGATCTGCAGCCAGATCTCGCTCAAGTAACGACGTTGAGTAGTTCGTGCTGATGGCATAGATGGTGACTTCGGCTTCTTGGGCAGAATCAATGGCACCATCCAAACTGAGCCTGCCGGCATTATTTTGGCCGTCTGATATGACTACCAATACCCGCGCAACCGCGTCCTGTTCCGGGCGATGCAGCAGTTTCTGGCAACCGGTACGGACTGCGTCATAGAGTGCGGTTCCCCCTCCCATGGTCAGCCGCTGCACACCTTGGGACAGTAAATCCGGATCCCCCACGAAATCCTGAGTCACCGTGGCATGATTACTGAATCCTAAGACAAACCCCAAGTCGCCGCCTCGATTGAGCGCCTGGCGAAAAAATGCGCCTGCTGCCGCCTGCTCAAACCGGAAGCGCGAGTTTACAGAACTGCTGGTATCAATCACCACACCTACGCGCAAGGGCAGCTCTTGCTCAGTTCGAAAGCCCCGGATGGCTGCGGGCGGCTTGTTGTCGTCCCGAATAGAGATATCGTTCTGCGAAAGGTCGCTCACAGGTTTGCCCTTGCGTGCAGCCATAAAGAGCACGTTGACTTCGTTTACCTGCTTCGTCAATAACCATTCGCCAGTGGACAAAGGAGTGTCCAGCACGGCGTTCGTAGCGCATTGAGCGCAGTTCTGCGCGTAAGCGGGTCGGAGGCTCACCCCTAAAGAGGTCATCAATACAAACAGCAACCACAGACATCTGTTGGGATCTACGATTCCCTTCAGCTTACTGATAGGACGCGTTGCCATGGCCCACCTCCATGAATGCCCCGACTCCAGGTCATACCAAAAGAGAAGCACTCGTGATGCCATTACCCAAAAACCGTAGCAATGGGGCGTCATCGCTGGTAAGCTGCAGAAATGAGAGCCCACTGAGCTTTCATCGAAAACCCTGAAGAAACAAAATGGGTGTGCACGCTTTCGCCTGCGGAGTATCCATTCGGATACACGCTATCCATTCAGATACAGATGCCTTGGGCAACCGAAGAATGGAGAATAATGACATGCACCGCCGCTCGAAGGAGAATGCTTCACGGAGCAATCAGTTCTGGTAGCCAACTGCGTGGCTTGTGAGTGTTGCCTTTGAAGTGCAGGGAAGCCGTCTAACCAGTGACGAGGCTCTGCAGCCAACGCTGCCAAGTTTTCCGAGCCCGGCGAGATGCAATGGCGACAGGTTCATCCCCGCTCGAACATAGGATATGAATCGGAAACTGACCGGCAGAATTGGTCATAAATGGTCTGCCGTCATTGACAGGCTCGCCACACAACTCGCAATGTTCCATTGACATCGTTTGCTCCGCGGCTGTGCTGGTCTCCGTAATTGGGATCGTCCAATAATGGGTAGGACCCAGGAGAGTACGCCATTCGAAGCCGCTGCTCTGAGGACTCGCAGCCGTTGCCATAACCAAACCTCCCAAATTCACACGCAGAGCATAAAGAGCATGCACATCACCAAGCGGCGAAGAAGCATCTCGTTCACCGTGGTTCGCGGTAAGACTCTGAAAATGGGGAGGAAACATGTAAATCCCCGCTTTTGAAGCCAGGGCGCATACTCGGAGGTTCGGAGCAAGACGGCTATCCGATCGGATACGGCGGGCTCCAACCGCAGCACAGTTCTTGAATTTTTGTTGTAAAACAATAAGATCAGCGTGGCCCGTACTAACTTACCGGTAGCAGCGCACAGGCTTTGGAGTCTTTTTGAACAGCAGTGCATCCAGTGCCGACCGGATCCGGTTCGATGCGACGATGGTGCCAGCAAGTATGGTCCACCTTCGTCGGGAAGAGGCACTTTACCTTCAGCCAGACAAACTGGCTTCGGTGCTAGAATCGCCGGCCCGCATGGCGCGCGATGTGCAGGGGCTTTTGAAGGTTGTTAGCGCCATTAACGCGATCCGAGGCCTAATTGGGCTGGAGCGCCCGCTGTTTGAACTGATCCTGGATGTCATTCCCGCCGAACGCGGCGCCATTGTGGTGATCGAAGATACCGGGGGTTTGCTCCCGCCGGTCCTTGCTTGGGACAAGCGTCGACCGTCGGGGTGCTTTCCGATATGTAAGCAGATGAGTGACCGGGTACTCCGCGAAAACGTTGCGCTGCTCAGCAACGATATCCAACAGCAAACTGGCGCGGCCCCGCGGTCAGCGGTGGTGGCTCCGCTCATTGTCTTTGATCGCGCGCTCGGCTTCATCTATCTTGACGCTAAGAGCAAAGACATGAGCTTCGACGCCGGCCACCTGCACATGTTAGTGATCATTGCCTCGATCGCCGCAACTGTGCTGGAAAACGCGCGCCACCTATTAGCGCTCGAAAGAGAAAACCAGCGGCTGCGGGACGAGGTCAATGTCCAGCATGCGATGGTTGGCGAAAGCCCGCGAATGAGCGAGGTCTACCAATTCATTGCCAAGGTTGCGCGCAGTGACTCCACGATCCTCCTTCTCGGCGAAAGCGGAACCGGAAAGGAGTTAGTCGCGCGGGCCATTCATCAGAACAGCCCTCGCAGTCAACAGCCCTTCGTAGCTATCAATTGCGCAGCCATAACCGAGACCCTCCTTGAGAGCGAACTCTTCGGCTATGAGAAAGGTGCATTCACCGGCGCAACCGCGCAGACCCGGGGCAAACTGGAGATGGCGGAGGGTGGCAGTGTGTTTCTCGACGAGATTGGAGAGTTGGCCGCACCTCTTCAGGCCAAGCTGCTGCGTGTTCTTCAAGAGCATGAGTTCACGCGAGTGGGCGGGACACGCGTTATCAAAGTCGATGTTCGTGTGATTGCCGCCACTAATCGCAACCTGGAGGAAGCTGCACGCCAAGGGCTTTTCCGCCGAGATTTATATTACCGGCTCAATGTCGTTTCCAAGTGCATGCCGCCGCTGCGTGAGCGTCGAAAAGACATTCCTCTGCTGGCAAACTATTTTGTTCAGAAATACAGTGCCAAGTTCAGCAGGCGAATCATGGGTATTTCCGAGAAGGCTGAGGCCTGTTTGATGAACTATGACTGGCCTGGAAACGTGCGTGAGCTCCAGAATGCGGTCGAGCACGCCATTGTGCTAGGCTCGACCGACATGGTGTTAGCCGAGGATCTGCCGGAATCGGTGCTGGAAGCTCCGCCTTCCGCGAGCGCTCCCACGAGTGAGTTCCATGCGGCAGTGAGAGAAGCGAAAACGCAGCTCATTCGCGGGGCGCTTGCGCATGCGAAAGGTAACCATACCAATGCTGCCAAACGCCTCGGTTTAAATCGGAATTACTTGCACCGCCTGATTCGCAATCTCGACTTGCACCACGTCTGAAAATGATCGGGATGACTCGATAGGGCCGTCTTCGCTGAAACTGATGGCGCTGTGCTCAACGGCAACCGGCACCGCCCCAAGCCCTAATTTGGACAAGGATGCTCTTAACTAAAAAGATGTTTTTGCCGCTTCCAGCAGTTTTTAGTAAATCATACGCGCGCCGAGGTTCCGACAAAAGCCACCCGAACGTGCAACAGTTCTCATTTCGCAAAGGCTGAGATGGGGGCGCGAAAAGAATTGCTCGCGAAGGCAAGAGGGATGAACCAGGTTTAATTGAGGCTCTCCATCCGGACCTCCTGCATCTAACTTCCCGACTCGTTGTGTGGGGGGAGAAGCACTTATGGTGAACATACGCTGGGCTGGATCCGGGTTTTTCTGCGCGCTATTCCTACTATTGAGAATTGCATAATATAGTTACAAGGGGAACAGGTCAGCCTGCTGCCAGAAGGCGACCACCAGAGTAGGCCGTCGGCGCATCCGGCGAAGCGCCTTGCGGGCACAGTGGCTCAGCTGCCGGAACGTCGTCGGGCAGAAGTTGG
>QIAR01000040.1 GCA_003225595.1 Acidobacteriota bacterium
TCTTGGCTCTCAGCCTCCCCAGCCTCGCGCAGATCCAGAATGGGCAGTTCACGGGCGTGGTGATGGACCCGAGCGGCGCCGTCATTCCCGGAGCGACACTTACGATTAAGAATCTGGAAACCGGACTGACGCTGACCACAATAAGCAACGACTCTGGTCTCTACACGGCGCAGGAAGTCCCAATTGGAAGCTACAAGATCACAGTTGAGGTACGAGGATTCAAGACCGTGATCAAGACCGAACTCATCTTGAATGCCGGCACCATTCAACGGGTTGATTTCGAGTTGCCCATAGGTGGACAAGTGGAGACTGTTGAGGTGGTCGGCGGCGCCGTCCCAGTGAACACGGAGAGCGCTAAGCTCTCAGAAACCGTAGGTGCCAAGCAGATCGCCAACTTGCCCTTAAACGGGCGCAACGTATACGACCTGATCCAACAGGCGCCGGGGGCGGTGAACGCTACTGGGGTGATGTATGAAAACGGCGCCAACACGGTGGTGAATGGTGTCCGGG
>QIAR01000041.1 GCA_003225595.1 Acidobacteriota bacterium
TGGTTTTCTAATCAATGGGGTTTCCAACAAAGGACTGAGCGGTGGGTACGTAAATCTACCCATTCAAGATACGGTACAGGAATTTCAGCTCTTGACCTTGAACAACTCGGCCGAATTCGGCAACAGCGCGGGTGCAACCACGAATCTGGTTACTAAATCAGGCACCAACGATTATCACGGCAGCGCCTGGTGGTTCGTGCGTAACGACGTCTTCGATGCCAACAACTTCTTCTTGAATCAGCAGGCGGTGAGCAAGCCGCCGCTGCGCTTCAACCAATTCGGTGGTACTGTCGGCGGTCCCATCAAGAAGGATAAATTCTTCTTCTTTGCGTCGTACCAGGGCGAACATTTTCTGACCTCGGCCCCACCCGTACCGGCCTTTGTCGAATCGCAGGAATTTCGACAGGTCTCGGTACAAGCCTTCCCCGGTTCGATTGCGGCGTTGCTCTACAGCAACTTCCCCCCGAACGCGCCCAGAGGAAATCCCATAACACTCAATGACTATGTGACCGGGGGCTTCTCTGGCTCACAGTTCACCAGCTTTGCAGAGTACCTCTGCTCTGACTTCAGCAGCCCGGCAATCGCTGCGAAATTCGCTAGGCTGATGGGAGTGACGGCACAGGATCGCCTCGACCTTGCGAATCTTGGCTGTAGCTCGATTCCTACGGAAACAACCGGACTGTTCGGTCGCGATATGCCATTCCTGCTGGACACGGTTGCCGTACTGCAATCGCAAAACCAGCGGTTTAGTTTCAACGGCAACCTCTTCCAGGGTAATGAAGCTTCTTTACGGCTTGATTACAACTTCGGCCCGAATGACCGGGCCTTCTCTCAAATGAACTGGTCGCGCGCGACCGATAAATTTGGGCAATTCAGCGAAGCTACTAGCCTACGGGGGTTCACGCTGCCCTTCAAAGCCCCCACCCCGAATTTCCAGCTTAGCTATATCCATAACTTTGGTCCCACAGCATTGAACGAGGTGCGCGCCGGCTATGCGGCTAATATCAGTGACACAGGCGTTACCCTGCCTGGTGTCCCCTCGATTGGCTTTGACGATGGCACGATTGGCCTCGGGTCGTATTCCGGGTATCCCCAATTCTTCAAAGAAAACATCTACACATACTCCGAGTTACTATCCATCAGCAAAGGAAGGCACAGCCTCAAAATGGGGGCTGATGTTCGCAGAAATTTGGAAAACAGCAGCTGGGCCGTGGGACGGCCAAGCTACTATTTTTTCGATTCGCTTTTCTTCGCCGCTGATGCGCCGTACACCGAATTCGCCGGCGTTGACCCTGGAATTGTTAGCGGGCAACCGGCGCAGCTTGCCACCAACATTCGCCACTGGCGCAATCTGGAGTTGGGAGCATATTTTCAAGATGATTGGAAAGCTACGCGACGCCTGACATTAAACTTGGGCCTTCGCTACGACCTCTATACCCGCCATCGTGAGTTGAATGACTTGGCGACCACTTTCCTGTTGGGACCCGGTCATAATGTAATTGACGACATCTCGACCGGTGCCGGTCGCGTGAAGGCTGCAAGTGCGCCGGCCGGGGCACCGGGTTGCGATACGCTATCACAGATCCGATTGGCTCAACTTGCGGGGGTGTGTGGTCCCGGCGGGTTTGCCACCGCCAAAACTCTGGGAGTTGGTGACCACAACGACTTCGGACCCAGGTTCGGCTTCGCATGGGATTTGTTCGGTAACGGAAAGACCTCACTGCGCGGCGGCTTCGGGGTGTCCTATGAAGGGACGCTTTATAACCCACTCTCCAACACACGTTGGAATCTGCCGTATTTTTCTCTCAATGAGGCTGATAATTTTCTTATAGGCGATATCAACAACGTCACTTATGGCTCTCAGAGCGGGGAGGCACCCAGGTTTACCGGATCGCCCGACCCGCTCAATTTTCAGGGCAGCGGAGTCGCGGCAGTAGGTAACATTAATGCTTGGGACCCCACGAACCCTAATCTAGCAGCTTTGACTTCCGTGATTTTTCCCGAAGGCCTGCGCGATCCATACGTCTACAACTGGTATCTAGGTGTGCAGAGAGAGATCCTGCCCAAGCTAATGATCGAAGGGAATTATGTCGGAACCGCGGGACATAAGTTATTTCGTGCCGAAAACGTGAACCGTATTCCCGGCGGCCGACTGCCGGAAGGCACGTGCGTGTTGGACAACTTCGGCCGAAAGCTGTGCAGCCAGATTGACAGCACGGCTGGTTCGACAGGAGATCCCCTGAATCCATTTGGCCGCCTTAACCCGAACTTTGACAATCTCCGCGTGTGGAGGAATGTGGTCAACTCCATCTATGACGCACTGCAATTTTCAGTTCGGAAGCAAATGAGCCATGGCTTGCAGTTCAACGCGCATTACACGTGGAGCCACTCCATAGATGGAGGCTCCACTTGGCACAGTGGCCAAACCAGCGCCAATGGGCAGGCCGCCGGAGATGGCGTTACTACCGATCAATTGCGACCGGGCCTGGACCGTGGGAATTCAGTTTTCGATATTCGGCACCGCCTGACTTTCAATTACGTCTGGGAGGTGCCGCTGTTCTACAAACGCACTGGCTTTCTGAAAGCCGCACTCAGCGGCTGGCAACTAAACGGTATCTGGTCATTCCAGAGCGGCGCCCATTGGACGCCGTTCGATTCCCGTCTGCGTTCCCGGAGATTCACCGAACTGGTTGCGGGCGCTTGTGCGCCAAATGCGACTGGCTTTGTCGCCGATCCTGCGAACTGCTTGAACACGGGTGGCGATTACAACCTTGACGGTATCCCAAATGACAGGCCAAATGCCGCGGCCCGCAACGTGAATGCCTCGCATGACCAATGGGCTAATGGTTTCAACTTGCCAGACAACTTCTTTACATCGCCGTGCCTGGGCTGCGTAGGCAATTTGGGTCGCAACACTTTTGTGGGGCCTGCCTTCTGGGGTGCAGACATGTCGGTTTTTAAAGATTTTAACTTTTCTGAGAGAATGCGCCTTCAGTTCCGGGCTGAGGCATTCAATGTGTTCAATCACACCAATTTCGAGCTACCTGGAGCAAACTTCCTGAGGGTGGGTGTCAACAATCGCATAAATAGCTCGAACTTCGGGCAATCTGCGGGCACGTTCAATCCGCGAAACCTGCAGTTCGGTTTGAAGCTAACCTATTGAATGGCGTTTGGATACTCCGCTATCAGTCGTTGCGTGGCGTTAACGTGCAGCTAGCCAACCGAGACAATCAGGCAGCGACCTTCCGTGGAAATTTGAAGAACCCAATAATTGTCATTGGCAACACAAAGATTGTTGGGCGCAACGGCTTCGAGCGGTCTTATATATAATTGCCCCCACTCATGGCACTCATCTCTGGCACCAAACTCGGACCGTATGAAATCTTAGCTCTCTTGGGCGCGGGTGGTATGGGCGAGGTATACCGCGCTCGAGATTCACGCTTGCGCCGTGAAGTTGCAGTGAAGATCTTGCCGCCGTCGTTTGCCCAGGATGGAGACCGGCTGCGCCGCTTCGAGCAAGAAGCGCGCGTGGTGGGCGCGCTTACCCATCCCAACATCTTGGCCATCTACGACACCGGCACACACAACGGGTCCCCGTACCTGGTCTCTGAGCTGCTGGAGGGCCAAAGCCTGCGCCAGCACATGGAGGGATCATCTCTGCCCCAGCGCAAGGCCATCGATTACGGTATGCAAATCGCAAAGGGACTGGCAGCAGCGCACGAAAAGGGTGTGGTGCATCGCGATCTAAAGCCGGATAACATCTTCGTGCTCAACGACGGACGCATCAAGATCCTCGACTTCGGTTTGGCCAAGCTGTTCCGGGAAGAGTCTTTCGGCTCCGACACGCCCGAATTACAGACGGTGGACCATCCCCAGTCGGGCACAACCCCCGGCCAGGTGTTGGGCACCGTCGGCTACATGTCGCCCGAGCAGGTGCGAGGAAAGGCGACCGACCATCGCACTGATATCTTCGCCTTCGGCGCCATCCTTTATGAGATGCTCACCGGCAAACGGGCTTTCAAGCGCGATTCCAGCGTCGAAACTTTGAACGCCATCCTCAAGGAAGAGCCCGACGAATTGCAGGAAGCCATCCCTAACCTCGCGCCCGGGTTAGACCGCGTCGTGAGGCACTGTCTGGAAAAGAATCCGGCGCAGCGCTTCCAGTCGGCGAGCGACATCGCCTTCGACCTGGAGACGATTTCCAGCCAGTCGGGCACCGGTTCCCGCTTGACGGCGGTGACAGAGGAACGCCGCTCTTATTGGAAGCAAGCCGCTGCAGTGCTGGTTGCGGTGCTGGCGTTGGCAGGGACTTATTACGCGGCAAGGGATAGCTCGCCGCGGCTCTCACCCCATTTTCACCAGCTCACGTTCCAGCGTGGCTCGATTTACGGGGCAAAGTTCGCCCCGGATGGGCAGAGCATCCTGTACAGCGCAGCGTGGAATGGCGCCCCAAAACAACAGGTCTACACGACGCGAACCGACGCGCTGATGTCGCGCCCGATCGACCTCACGGACAGCGAAGTGTTAAGCATCTCCGCCAAAGGAGAGATGGCGATCCGCCAGAAAACGGACAACAACATTGTTCCGCGGGGCATGCTCTCAGTGGTTCCATTGACCGGAGGAGCTCCGCGCGAACTGCTGGGCGATGTGCTGCAGGCTTCCTGGAGCCAGGACGGAGGGGCTCTGGCTGCGGTTCACTTTGTAGGTCCGGAATGCCGTCTGGAATATCCGATCGGGAAAACCATCCTTTCCACAAGCACGGGAGACATCACAGATGTGGCGATCTCGCCAGATGGCAAATGGATCGCTTTCTTTGATCATCCCAATTTTGGGGACACGCGCGGTTACGTAGCGGTGGTGGACCTCTCCGGCAATGCAAAACGGTTAACCAAGGAATGGAGCGACCTCACGGGTTTGGCGTGGTCCCGCTCCGGAGATGAAATCTGGTTCACCGGCAGCGATGCGGGTATCAACAGTGCGCTGTATGCAGTCAATCTGAGCGGCCGGTTACGAGATCTCCTACACATCCCCGGCCGGTTGCATCTCTTTGACATCAGCAAGGAAGGGCAAGTCTTGATAACCAACGAGGCCACCCGACAAGAACTTTACGGCCGCCGCATGGGCCAGGACAGGGACTTAGACCTTTCTTGGTTTGACTGGACACTCGGCCGCAGTGTTTCCAATGACGGACAACGGGCGGTGCTGGAAGAAGACGGCGAAGGAGGGGGAGCGGAGTACACAGTCTTCCTCCGCCAAACGGATGGCTCGCCCGCTATCCGGTTGGGTTCCGGTATGGCCCTGGACATATCGCCGGATGGAAAGTGGGTGGCATCCAGCGGCGTGAAACAGCCTTCGCCCACGGTACTGTTGCCTACCGGCGCCGGGCAGCCCATAAGCCTCGCCGACGGCCAACTGTTCCACTCGGACAACGGCCTTCGCTTCCTGCCTGACGGGAAGGGTGTGATTATGATTGCCACCGAAGCTGGAAAGGCCCCGCGTACCTACATACAGATGCTGGACGGCTCCGCGCCACGGAGCTTTGGGCCGGAGGGCTTTCGAGGTACGGCGGTCTCTCCTGATGGCAAGTCTGTAGTGGGGCGCAAGGATAACGCTTTCTGGATGGTTCCCTTCGCTGGGGATCAAACTCCTCAACCTTTGCCTTTTGTTCACGCCAACGAGGTTGTGCCCGGATGGACCAGCGACAGCGCATCGATCTATGTCAGTGATACTTCCTCAACTCCGGTCAAGGTGTTCGTTGTGGACATTAAGACGGGACAACGCCGACTGCATCATGAGCACGCGCCTGCAGATCTTTCGGGCGTTTCTAGCATCGGTGCCGGGCGCATTACGCCGGATGGAAACTTCTACACCTACAACGTCGGACGCACCCTCTCTTACCTCTACGTTGTCGAAGGGCTGAAGTAAGCACAGTAAGTAGCTGCAGCCGAAGCGTGCCCTGGGCGGGTTATCAGGCGAGCCATTGTTTCAGAAGCCCTTGCGCAAAGATAGTCGCACAACCGCTTACCTTCCCCCACCCTATCTCTGGCGGTATAGTTTCAACCCGGTTATGTGGACTTATACGTTTAGAAGGATCTCGCGGGGAGCATCGGCCAGAGGTGATTCGGGTGCTTCTTGGAAAGCTGGTGCCGGGATAGAGCTTGCCGAGATCATAAGCACAAAAAAATGAAACATCGGATTGTTCACGCGCTTCAGAAGTACTTGCTCAACCCGCCAATCAAACTTTTGTTTGCTATGGGCCTCGCACCGTCAATAGGACCGAAGAACTGCTCTGGCGATCTTCAAGATTGAGCTTTCCTGCAATTGCGAGGACCCTGCCTGCATGAGCACATTTAGGGTCAATGAGTTTTGTTACTCGTCAGCGCAATGAAGCGGTGGCCCGCCCGCAGGCGGGGCTCAATCGATGAATCTAACGATAGAAAGGCGGGGTTTGCCGTACTTTTACGTAGCTGTCCTGCCTCCAAATTTTGCTACCTTGCAAGTTGATGGGATGCGAAAGCGTTTGCGAGCCTAAGGCAGGGACCAGATGTGCAGGGCCTCCGGCGCGGCGGTCGCGAGCAGCAGACGCCCGTCGCTGATCCAGCCGCCACCGATGATCGGCGTGTTCGGCATCCAGTGCGAACGGACATTGCCAGAACTGATGTCGAATACAATCACGGGCGCGGGGATGTTCGAGCCGTTCCCATTGAAGTATGCTACCGCAACCGCCCTGCCATCCAGGGACACTTGCAAGTACCGCACAACATCCTTTTGCTTTGAATACAAGCGGAGCGCTTTGCCGCTGCTTGCGTCCAGCAAGATCAGAGACCTATTAGGGCCTCCGACGAGCACAAACTTACCGTCTGCCGTAAAGTCGATAGTGAACGGCTCCAGCGTCATTTCGTCGAACCGCCACCTGAGCTTACCTGTGCGAGCGTCAAACACGCGTATCGCGGTTTCGGTATCTGCTGAAGCAATTCGCGATCCGTCGGGTGAGAAGACCACTGCCATTGGTCCGCTGAAGTCAGACGCAAGTTGGAAGAGCAGCCGCTTCGACCGCAAATCGAAAATCTGTGCCGGGTTCGCCGGTTGCGGCGACAGCAAGCATGTTGCCGTCGGGGGAGAACGCCGCCGTGTCGAAGTAGTGGCGGAGTGCAGTTTCAAATCGCACCTCTCCAGTGGCGGAATCCCAGACGCGCACCGTGCCTTTGGAATCACCGGCAAGCAGCCAACGGCCGTCCTGGGACAAAAGGACCTGAGATGCCTCCGCACCGTTCAATTCGAATGAGTGGACCACCTGGCCGGCAGGTAGGGTCCAAATCCGGATCTTGCCGTCCTTACCAGCCGGCGGCGATTTTGCCGTTCCGGGCCACTGCAAGGGCTTCGACTCGGGCCGCTGTGGCGATGCTCATTACGCTGCGTGCCTGTGGGAGGCAAGGGGAGGCAGCCGCGATAACAAGTAAGAGCGCCCTTGCCAGGCGGATCACAGCCGCTCCATCACCAGCTCGAAATTCACATCAGCAAAAACATTTTTCGGGTCTCCGCGAAGGACGACTGGACGCACCAGTTCACGACTCAGCAGCACCGGGTCACGGTTGTAATTACGATCCGGATCCCCTTCAAACACCAGGTCGGTCGCGAAATAGAGCTGCGTCGTGATTGGCTTGTGTCCGTTAGCACTCACAAGATAGTGGATGTGCTGGCAAACACGATCGGGGTAGTGGCCAGGTATCACGCTGTCAAAGAAATACTTGCCGCGAGCATCGCTCATGAGGGTGGCGCGGTAACGATAGCCATCCAGGTCATAGTGGCCGAGGTGATCGGTCTGCCAGACCTCGATCCTCGCGCCGGGAACAATTTCGCCACGAACATCAAATACCTGGCCGCTGACCGAAAGTGGCATCCCGGGATCTTCGGATGCTTGCAACGAAGCTGTTTGCGGCGCGCGCTTTTTATAGAACGGACCGAGTTCATTCCACGGAGTCGGCTTGCGTACCAGCTTCTCGCGCTCTTCCCAGGCCGCAATCAATTCGGTGGCTGAGCTTGAGCAAAGGGTTGTCAACGAGCCTCAGGCGAGGCATTTCTGAAGTATGTCGCGACGGTTCATTCGAGGAGACTCCATAAAACCGCCCCCTTTTCGCCGAACTTTACGCCAGGCGGCTCAGAAAGTACATAGCGGAGATGTCTCCGTCTTTATTGCTCCAACACCCTGTCTATTAAAACTAATGAGCTTCATAGAAGGAGACTTCTCTTCTCGGTTGGGTTGGGTGTAGCAGACTGGACGAGTGGTCGGGGACTCGGAGACCAACTTGGCGCCTAGCGGCTCCTCCTTTGACTGTCGGAATCCGCAGATCGGCTGCGCCCCGATGAACGCGTCCACTCGACTGAATAGTCCGAAAAGACCGACCTGCGATGATGTTCATAATCGCGAGCTTGTCTCTAACGCAGCTTCCATCTCTGCCAGCAGTTCATCGCTCGAGACTACACGCCCAAAAAACAGGTCGATATTCTTTAAAGTTGCCTGGTGCATGGCGTCGTCGAAGGTCGCGTTCAGGTCGCTGGGGAAGACTACCTTGTAGTCGCGCATGAAAGCCGAGCGAGCGGTGGATTCGCAGCAAGCGTTAGTGGCTGTCCCGGTAACGATGACGGTGTCCACGTCGTGATAGCGCAGGATCGCATCCAGATCAGTCTCGAAGAAGGCGTCGAATTTGTGCTTCAGGATACGGTATTCGAGCTTTCCCTCGCGTGGCTGGAGCATGTGCGGATACATCTCGAAACTGGCCTCGCCCCTCCAAAGAACGCGGTCTTCGGCAATGGGTGGGAACTTGCGCAGCATCAGTCCTCCATAGGGAGGACGGTGGTCTGACTGGGTCCAAACGATCGGGATTCCGGAGGCACGAGCAAACTGGATCAAATGCTCCAGGCGGGGAATCATGGTGCGGGCTCCGGGCGTCTCGAAGACTGCACCCTCAGCCACGAAAGCATTCTGCATGTCGATGACAATCAGGGCGCAGCTGCGAGGCTCGATGGTAAAAAAGTTTCTCCCTGAAGCGCTGGGATTGGAGGACATGGGCCTCTCCTTCCTGAATATCTTACGAATCGTGGCCGAACGGTACGTCCTGGTCCTGGTCCTGGTTTGCCAGACGATCAGGGCGAAGCTGGGCCATTCTCACCGAGCCAGGCGTTCGATGGCTGATTCCAGCTCCTGCCTGCCCAGTCCCTGGCGCTCCGCTATAGCCTCGAGGTCATCCGGAGATTTCTTCTCCAGAGCCTCCACTGCGAGTTCCGACAGGCTCGGCTCTGCCGACTTCATATATTGCAGGCGAACGATGTCGGGACGGGCGTAATGGCCTACCGTATCAATGATGGCCTTCCAGACTTTGATCATGTCAGCCTGGCATTCGGCGTAGAGGATCGTGTCGCCCGATGTCGGAGGAACAAGGGGAATGCCCAGCGGCGCAACGATCTGACTGCCGCCCTGCGCGTAATCCAGGTTCACTGTCTCGCGCAGCGGAAAGTCTGGCGGTAGATCACCCGAGGTCATGTACCCGCAGGCTGATAGGACAAAAGCCCCGGCTTCCATGGCATGCGCGCGCGTCAACGTGTGCCCCCAGAAAAACCGTCCCTCCAGATCAGGCTCTTCCAGCTTGGGACCGGTATGAAGAGAGAACGCACCGGGAAAGACTGAGATGTGAAAGTCCTCTCCCTGCTCGATCATGCGAGCGCGAATGAGAGGCATAAGGTGCTCGCCGCAAATGAGGCCTCCAATGCAGCCGATATCAGTCTCGTAAGTGACCAGATCCGTGCCGTCGCCAGGCCCCCAAATTGCCCGTTCGACGAAGGTGGGGACAGTCTTGCGATGACGTCCCAGGATCCTGCCCCTCCGCTCGATGAACAGCAGAGTGTTGTACATGGTGTGAACGCCCCGCCGCGAATCCATCTCATTGCAGCCAATTACCACGTGGGCATTGGCCTTGGCTGCGGCGTGGCAAAGGCGTTCGGTGTCTTCACTGGGAATCAGGAGAGCCTGATCGTAGAACTGAACGCGAACAGGTATCCAGTTCTGGAGTTTCGACTCCCAACCTTCACCCCAATAGGGATAGCCTGCCAGCCAGGTCTCAGTAAAGGCGATGAGTTGGGCGCCGTGGCTTGCAGCTTCGTGAATCTTCTGACAGGCACGGTCCACGCTTTTCTCTCTATCCAGGTAAACCGGCGGCGTCTGCACCACCGCCACTTTGACACTGCTGCGCCCGCCGAGAACTTTATTTGCCGGCTTCATTTTCCTCACCTGTGCTTCAATGGAGTCGTCCCAACTTCTGACGCGCTTGCTTTAGTCGGCCGCAACCTCCCGCCGCGCGTTCTGAGCCCTCGTCTCGCTAGGACGCCGGTAGATGCCCTTTGCCAGCATCATCTCCACAACCTGATGGCGAATTTTATCGTGGTCGGCGTGACGGCCGGGATGCTTCTCCAAACCAAGATTCTTGGGATAGAGCGCCTGTTCGTAGATGCAACGGAACTGTTCTGTGCGCAAATCCCTGAGCCAGTTGCCCCACAGGGAGCGAGTGCGATACTGGCGCAAAGCCTCTATGTCAAGGATGGCCCCGGCGTAGGAAGGCCCAGCTCCATACCCATGCTCGGAAAGAATTCTGCCCTGATAATCCACGATCATGGACTTTCCGCCGAAAGTATCGAGCGCATCGCCCGATTCCTGGGTGAGGAAATAGTTGGCGGGGTTGGGCGCAACCAGGTAGCAGGTGTTGTCCAAAGCTCGCGCCCGGTTCTGAATCTCCCAAAGACCATTCGCCACATACGGCTCTGGATAGGCAGGGCGATAGAGGACTTCCGCGCCATTCATGGCCAGGCCACGGGCAGTTTCAGGGAAAGATCCTTCCATGCAGATTACACAGCCCAGACGTCCGATCTCGGTGTCAGCCACCGGAAAGAATGCATCCAGGCCATCGCCGTAGAGCTCGACCCACTTGTCCCATACGTCATGCGGCACGGTGGAGTGCTCGCGGGCAAAAACCTGGAGCTTGTAGTGTTTGAGAATTACTTCACCGCTGGGGGCGATGATGAAGGCGCCGTTGAAGAATTTTTTGGGGAACTCGGGATGCTTTATCTTGGCTTGCGCGATGATGTAGGCGTTGCGCTGCTTGGCTTTGCGACCCAGGGCTTCGGTCTCTTCTCCAGGGATGTCCAATGCCATTTCAGCCACGTATTTCTCGTGATCCCAGTCGAACACCTCGTCGGTGAAACCCTGCAGACAACCCTCTGGCACGCAGATCAACCGCACCGGCAGATCAATGGCGCTGAGCCAGACGGCAGCGTCGATCAGTTCCGAAATGTGTCCGATGTTGACGGCAACTTCCGAGCGCTTCCTGCAACCACGCATGGTGGGTTGCAGAGCAAGAGCCATATATTGCTCAATCATGGTGCCCCCTCCGGATCATAGATTTTCGGCCGGGACCTAGCATCCCATGCCGTCACAGTTTTTAATCGCTCCGTCGTGCACGATCGGACTTCCGGCCGGCGTCATTCTGCAATATCAGGATGACGGGTGGCAATGCGGTAGCGGCCGGAATGAAAGACGAGGGGCTCACCCTCGTTGTATTTGTACTGCTCAACTTCACCCACGAGAATGACATGGTCACCGCCATCATACTGACGAACCTTGCGACAGACGAATTGGGCGATCGCGCCATGAAGAAGCGGTACCCCTCCGGCACCCTCCTCAAATTCGACTCCCGCAAACTTGTCGGGCAAAGGAGTGGAGAATTGCCGTGAAAGATGGTGCTGGCGGGACTCCAGAACGTTCACTGCAAAATGAGTCGCGTTGGTGAAGTCAAGGAAGCTGGGGGTTTGCCGCGAGAGACTCCAGAGGATCAGAGGCGGAGCCAGCGAAACGGACGAAAAGGAGTTGACGGTCACACCCACCTTGCGCCCGTCCGAGGCGCGCGCCGTCACCACCGTCACGCCCGTGGCGAACTGACCAAGCGCCCGCCGGTAATCGCGCCGGTCGAGGCGCTCGGCTACTGCCTTGGCTTCTTTTCGCACGAACGCTTCCGCTTCGACCGCATCCATGAACCAGGGGAATAAGGTGCGCGGGTCGTCAAAGCCGTTGACAAAGGCGCTGGCGACAGCACTGATCTTCCCGGCGCAGTCGAGGAGCTTGAGAACATGAGAGGGGGGCTTGAGCAGCAAGTTCGTCCACTCCACCACCCATTTCGCGTAGCCCGTCCAGTAGCGGTCGAAGGTATGCTGCATCCATTCGGTGTCGGCTGGTCCATTGCCTCGTTCCACGATACTTTCCAGGTAAATGTCAGCACAGCGGGCCGCGTTGTTCGATCCTTGGCCGGTGAGGGGATCGTTAAGCACAATCGCATCGGCCATCCCGAGAACTTTGCGACCCGAAGGAAGCGTGCCGAGGGGATTGCGGACGGTTGGGGCAAAACGTCCTGCCAGTATGCCGTTGTCGTCGGTGAGTTCGATGTCGCGGCAACGCTCCGCCTCCCAGGGCAGAAAGGTTTCGAGGATCTGCTTGCTGCGGGCGAGATGCTCGGAGGGAGTCTTCACATCCGACCAGCAGTCCATCGGTCCGCCCGGAACTCCTTCAAACACCATAATCTCGCACGCACCGCTGGTGGTCAGCGCGGGAAAGACGAAGTACTCGCCGACATTCGGAATCAGGTTGAAGCAGACCGCCGCATACGGCTCTCGCGGGCGCATATTTCGGACATAAGTCAGAGCCAGGCTGCGTTGCGGTTCGGAGAACGGCGAACGGTTGGCATCACGCTGGAGCAGTTGAGTGATAGTGCCTTTACCGCTGGCGACGATCACCAGATCGTGGCTGCGGGCACAGCGCTCAAGATCGTCGATGTCGGCCGCCTCGATCTGCAGTTTTCCTCCGCGCTTCTGAAACTCAGCCATCCAGCGAGGTATCTTGAGCCTCTGGTCCACTGATTGGGCGAAGTTGTCCAAGCGTGCAGCCCAGTCCATGATCTTGCCGCCGACGGGATCAGGCACCGCGAAGCTGATGCCTTCGACCTTAGGACATTCCTCCTCCCAGTAGTTCAAACCGAGATCTCGTTCCGTTTCCAGAGCCGAATCGAACATACATTGGCTCGACATCACATGGCCGTGCTGGATGTCGTCCGCCGAGCGGTCGGAATATAGAATCACTTCGTAGCCGGCATCCAGCAGGCCAAGGCCGAGTTGCAGGCCGGACTGGCCGGCGCCGACGATGGCGATACGCTTCATGAGGGTCGGCCCAATCGTTACATTCTCATTCCATGAGCTTGGGAATCGCGGGTGCGGCCATTTCCGGTCCCATGGCCGAGTAACCGCCGTCTACGGCCAGGTCAGTGCCAGTAATAAAAGAGGCGTGGCGGGAGCAGAGAAACAGTACGCCCTCGGCCACTTCTTCCGGCTCGCCGATGCGTCCCAGCAGATGGAAAGGGCCGCCGACGCGGTTGGTCTTCTGCTTGTCGCCATGCGTCAGTTCGTCCATGACCCGGGACCAAGTCCAGCCCGGGGAAACGGAATTAACCCGTATCTTGTCTGCCGCCAGATCCATGGCTTCGTTACGCGTGAGCTGCAGTGTCGCCGCTTTGGTTACGGGATAGAGCCAGCGCCCGGTCTGTGCCACCTTGGCGCTGATGCTGCCGAAGTTGACCACGGCACCGCCACCCCGCTTCACCATGTGCGGCCTCACTGCCTTCAGCATCATCACGCCACCCACGACATTGATGTTGTAGCTGTCCAACCAGTCTTTGCGCGTCGAATTGAGGGCGTCGTCCACATAAACGCAGGCCAGGTTAATCAGGAAATCGATGCCACCGAACTTTTCCACGGTTTGATCCACGCAGCCGGCGATCTGGGCATCGTCTGCCAAGTCGGTTTTCACGAACTGCACATCCTTACCGAGCGCGCTGGCAACTGCCTGTCCATCTTTCTCGTTGATGTCGGCAATCACTACTTTTGTACCCTCGCGATGAAAAGCGCGGACCACGGCGGCACCGATCATGGTCGCGCCTCCGGTCACGATGGCAATCTTCCCTTTCAGTCCTTCCATGCTTGTCTCCCGGTGAAGAAGCTGGTTTTAGCAGAGGAAAGCTACCACGGGGCTGAGCGGGTCGCAAGGGCCACGGTTCCCTTTGCAAGTTGCCGTTTCGCGAAACGAGGCAATCCGCGAGTTGCCATTTGTTTGGGAGACTTGACGGCATCATTTATATTTGGGCACTTGGTACAAGGGATTCGGAGCAGGCGAGCCAGGTCCCGGGAGCGAACTCCATGAGAAAAATTGCCATCGTAGGCGGCGGTCAGTCCGGGTTGCAACTGGCATTGGGGCTGCTGCAGAACAACTACGAAGTCACGGTTGTTTCCAACCGGACACCGGAGCAGGTCTTGAGCGGCCGGGTCACTTCCAGCCAGTTCATGTTTCACGACTCTCTGCAGAATGAACGGGACTTGGGAATCAACTTCTGGGAAAAGGAATGCCCGATCACCGAGGGCATCGCCTTCACCATTCCCGGGCCAGACAAGACCAAGGCCCTTTTCTGGGAGGCCAAGCTCGAAAGCTACGGCCAATCTGTTGACCAGAGGGTGAAGTTCGCAGGCTGGATGAAGGAGTTCGCCAAGCGGGGCGGCAATCTGGAGATCAAAGACGCCGGTCCGCAGGAGGTCGACGAATACGGCAAGACCCACGACCTGGTGCTGGTAGCCGCCGGCAAGGGAGAAATCAATCGGATGTTCGAGCGGGATGCGGAAAAGTCTCCCTTCGACCAGCCGATGCGGGCACTGGCGCTGACCTATGTAAAGAACATGGTTCCACGCAAACCTTTTACCGCAGTGTCATTCAACCTGGTGCCGGGAGTGGGTGAATACTTCGTCTTCCCAGCGCTGACCACCACCGGGCCCTGCGAGATCATGGTGTTTGAAGGCGTTCCCGGCGGCCCAATGGACTGCTGGAATGATGTGAAGACTCCGGAAGAACATTTGGCCAAGAGCAAATGGGTTCTGGACGCCTTCATGCCGCTCGAAGGGGAACGCTGCCGAAACGTCGAACTGACCGACAACAATGGAATCCTGGTGGGCAGATTCCCGCCGACGGTCCGCACGCCGATCTGCAAGCTGTCCTCGGGCGGTCTGGCACTAGGCATGGCGGACGTGGTTGCCACCAACGATCCCATTACCGGGCAAGGTTCGAACACCGCCAGCAAGGCGGCCAGCATCTACTTGAAACGGATTCGAGAGCGCGGCAACAAGCCGTTCGATGCCCATTGGATGCAGCAGACCTTCGACATCTTCTGGGACTACGCGCAATGGGTGGTCAGGTGGACGAACTCGCTGCTGGTCCCGCCGGAGCCGCAGATCCTGCAACTGATGGGCGCTGCGAGCCAGATTCCGCCCTTGGCTAGCAAGATCGCAAACGGGTTCAACAATCCGCCTGACTACTCTCCGTGGTGGTTCGACCCAGGGGAGGCCGACAAGATGATCAAGCAGATTGCGGGAGTTGCGGCCTGAGAGAGATCTGGCTAGTCCCTGCCGCCATGGAGTCAGGGAAAGAGGGATGATGGCACGGGTAAAAATAGTTAAGCCAGAGAAGGTTGACGATCCAGTAGTCCGTGAGATCTTCGACTGGGTCACGCAGATGGAAGGTTCAGTGCCCAACCACTTCTATGTGGAGATGAACTTTCCCGAGTTCTTCAAGGCGAAGCTGGGTGCTACCAAGGTCCTCTGGCAAATGGGCGAACTCAGCATGGATGAGATCCAGCATGTGGGAATTGCAGTGTCCAAAGCCAACGGCTGTCCGTATTGCACGGCCGCCTTCTGCACTATTCTGAACCACGGCTTAAAGACCGACGAGGGTAAGGTCAGGCAGTTTGTGGCGGAAGGAGCGAAAGCGGTTCCGGATGAACGGCTCCGGACGCTAGTTGAATTTGCATTGAAGGTCAACGAGGATGCCGCCGCCGTCACGGACCAGGACATTGCGCAGTTGCGGAAGGCAGGGTTGACCGACAAGGGGATCGTGCAGCTCTGCCATCTGGTAAGTGATTTCGCCTCTTACAACCGGCTGAATCTGGCGCTTCAAACCGACTACGACTATCGGGACATGTGGCGGCAACTCGCTTTTGGAGACAAGACTCTGCCGCAGATCCTGTAGTGGACTGTCTTCCCCTGTCTTCTCACGCGAAGCTTCTTTCAGGTCACCCACAGGTAAATGGGCTTGACAATCAGTTCCGCCCGGTTGTTGAATTGGCCGACTAATCCCAAGTCTCTTGGGCGCGGCACAGATCAAAGGTGTCACATGAAGAAAGCTTTTGGATAGCAGCCTGTCGTCGAACTTGAGTTCATAGCGAATCAGTACCAAGCAACCGTAATCCACAAAAAGCGGCCCAGGGGCGCGAATGCCGGGGACGGTTTGTTCAGCGGTGAGTTTGTTGAGCATTTCAGCAAGGGAAAAGATGAGCACGTGCCGGTAGGCGCTCTAACGGAGGGGCCCGATGAAGCGTACTTCGTCTTGGTCAGTCGGAATGGTTGTGATTGTATGCCTGTTCTTGTCGAGTAATGTTCTGGCCCAAGAGTTGGCCACCTTGAAGGTGACGGTGAACGACCAAACCGGTGCCGTGATTCCGGGCGCAACCCTTACTCTCAGAAACAAAGAAACCGGCGCCAAGCGCTCCGATGTCACCGAATCGCACGGCCTGTCCGTGATCCCCGGTATTCCTCCTGGCAACTACGAGTTGACGGCAGAGGCCAAGGGCTTCGGCGCTCGTAAACTGCCGGTGACCCTCTCGGTCGGCCAGACGGCCTCCCTGGTGGTCAGTTTGGGCGTCATGGTCCTGCAGGAAGTGCAGGTGCAGGATGTTGTGCAGGGGATTGACACGGAGAAATCCGACGTCAGCCAGGTGATTGATACTCCCAAGATCAACGACCTGCCTGTTTCCGGGCGCGACTTCATTGACTTCGTTTTGCTGACGCCTTCCGTGAACGTGGGGCGGAGCACGGCGGTGGGCGCGCAGTCACCTTTTACGGAGACGGTTCTGAAACTCAGTTTCGGTGGCGTCCGCGAGAGCCACACTTCGTTCTTCGCCCTGGATGGAATTGATTACACCACCAGCATCTCCGGGGTGCAGCGCATCAGCCCGTCGCAAGACTGGGTGCAGGAGTTCCGCGTCGTGGACAGTCCGTATGCGGCAGACACGGGACGCAACCTGGGCTCGATGGTCAACACGATTACCAAGTCAGGCACCAATGATGTGCATGGCTCGGCCTACGAATTCTTCCGCAACAACAACCTGGATGCCAAGAACCTGCTCTCCGCTCCGGGTTTCGACACGTTGCGCTTCAACCAGTTCGGGGGCGCGCTGGGCGGTCCCATCCGCAAGGAGAAGAGCTTCTACTTCCTCGGATACGAGGGGCAGAGGCGAGCGGAGTCGCCACTGTATTCCTCCTTCATCCTGAACTCCATCGGGGGCATCAACGCGGTGAAGGAGTTGCTTGGTTTGCAACCGGAGAGACTGAACTCGATCCTGACGATTGACGATTACGACAAGTTTATCGGCAAGAGCAACAACGTTTTGAGCGACAAGACCTTCCTTAATATCACCTATCTGTTCAACGATTCGCGCAAGCAAAATGCGCGCGGCGCGGCACCCGGCGAAGGACTGCCTTCCTCCTACCGCGACAATCCGGTGCGCGACCAGACCGTTTACGGCAATCTGATCCACGTCTTCAGCCACAACCTAACGTCAGAGACTCTGATGCAGTATGGCAACCGGAACTTCAACCTGGAACCCAAGGGGCTGGGATTCGAGCCCGCCTTGGGCATTCCTGACCTGATGTCGTCGGGCGGCTTTGTGGGCAGCGTTCGCCGTTACAAGGAGCAGCACTTCCAGCTAGCTGATAACTTGACCTACACTCGCGGCGATCACACTTTCAAATTTGGCGGCGAGATCCAGCCGATCTGGACTAGCACGCAGGTGCCGCTGTTCAGCCCAGGTTTCGCGATTTTTAGCCCGCAGAGCTTTTTTGGTGCCCCACCCTTTGATTCTTTCGGGCCAGGAACGCCGGTGGCCTTCCTCTTCCTAGAGCCGCGCTCATTCTTCGGGCAGCCGATTCCCAACCGTGACCCCAATTTTGAGAATGGCCTGTACGCCGGCCCGAACGAGCAGGTGTTTAATGACGCCACGTCGGTGTCCTACCGGCACATCCTGTGGTCGGGTTACATCCAGGACCAGTGGAAGGCCAGATCCGACCTCAGCTTTACTTTCGGTCTCCGCTATGACGTGGACAGTCTACCTTCCGGATCCCAACTGAAACAGGTAGGCGGATTCCACCCGACCAACTATAACAACATCCAACCACGTGCCTCCTTTGCCTACGCTTTCAATGGAGGGAAGGGTGTGGTGCGCGGCGGCTTCGGTTTGTTCGACGGACCGTTCGTGTACAGCGATATTCTTGTGAGCTGGGTGGGCGCTTCGGAATTCAGTTACATGAATCAGCCCTTCTTGCCGGAGTTCAAGAATCCCAGCCAGAACCTGATCGGATTCGGACCTTCGGGGGCAGTGGGCGCATGCACCACTAACAATCCTATTACCCCCGGCGTCTGCTTTCCCTGGTTTCCTTTTCTCCAACAAACGGTAATGGATTTCGTTAATACTGGCGCTTATCCCCTCCCCAACAACTTGGTTCAGGTCCCCCTTGGCTACGCCCAGAAGAAGTTTAACCAGCCTTTCTCCGAGCAGGCCAGCCTGGAAGTGGAACACCAGCTTGGCAAAGACCTTTATCTTTCGTTGGGGTATCAGTGGATGCATGCCAGCCGGCTGCCCGTGTACACCAGCATCAACGGCGACTGTCCAGGACACGTGGAAGCAAACTGCCCGAGACTGCCAAGCGGCAAGGAGTATTTTTGTAACACACCCACAACAGCTCTTTGTCCCCCCCTTCCACCCAATGTTGGGGCGCCTACTCCTGGCGGGCCCGCCGATACCAACTTCGGCTTCGTGCTCTACGTGAAACCGATCGGTTTCTCGCTCTACAATGCCGGCACGCTCAGCTTGCGAAAGGCTTTTTCGCACCACTATAATTTCCTCGCCAATTACACATGGTCGAAGTCCATCGACATCGCAACCACGGTCAACCTTCCCAATACGCCGGAGAACTACCTGCATCCGGAATTTGACCGTGCCGTCGGGGACAATGACATCCGCCACCGTTTCACGCTCGCGTTCTTGACGGAATCACCGAAGGAATGGCCGATTGTGGTGCGTGATTTTAAGCTTTCCCTCCTCACCAGTCTGCAGAGCGCGCGCTGGTACAGTATCAACACGGGATTTGATACCAACGGCGATGGCTTCCCTTTCCCAGACCGGGTGGGTGCGAGTCCCCGCAACTCCTACAAGGGCGATCCCTACTATGATGTCGATTTGCGCTTACAGCGGGTGATTCCTTTCACTGAGCGCATCAAGGGAGAAGCCAGTGTTGAGGTGTTCAACCTGATGAATCGGCCCAACGTGGAAGATGTAGACCACGTTTATGGCCTTAGGGATTTTGCAGGCTCGGTGCCGAAGGAGTTCGGCGACCATATCTCGAGCTTAGCGAATCCCGGCTTCGGCTCGCCGAAATTCGCGTCCCCGGCACGCCAGCTCCAGCTTTCGTTCCGGATCACGTTTTGACGACACGAATTATTGAAAGGCAGCGAGTTGGGGAAAACCGCGAAGAACGCGATTGTGCTTGCTGCGAATCTTAGTCCTTTGTGGTTGAACGCTCTCGAGCGAGGCAGACCACCGTGGTCAAACCCTACACAGCAGTCGGGCTCATTCCTGCGGTTCGGGGAATCCGCCGCCGCCAAGACATCAAAATCAATCTCGATCATCTGCACCACTTGGTGAAGGCTGCCAGTTGGCTTTCGGCCCTTGATATTCCTGTGCGGCTGATTGCTCTTCCTGAAGGCGCCCTGCAAGCCTTCAACGACGAGGTGCTTGATCTGGACCACGCGAAGTTCGCGCGCGAGTGCGCCATTGACATTCCTGGCGAGGAAACGGAAGAACTGGGGAAGATTGCGCGCGAGTACGACGCGTTCATCATGGCCCAGGCTAAAGCCCGCCACCCCGACCTGAAAGATCGCTTCTTCAACGTTGGGTTTATCCTCGATCCAAAGGGGAAAGTAATTCTGAAGCACTACAAGGTTTCACCGCTATTCCCGGTGGAACATTCGGTGTGCCCGCATGACGTATACGACTGGTGGATCGAAAAGTACGGGCGCAATCTGGACGCGTTCTGGCCGGTGGCGGATACAGCGATCGGCCGCTTGGGCATCATGATGGCCAACGAGGGTTCGTATCCGGAGAATGCGCGTGCTTTAGCGCTGAACGGGGCGGAGGTCGTGTATCGCGCTTCCTACCCGCACCCTGCTACGGGAAACGAAATCTTTGAAATCCAGAGCCGGGCGCGCGCTCTGGATAACAACATGTACATCGTTGCTCCGAACCTCGGAACATATTACCTGTTTCCGGAAGAGACGACACCCATCGACGCATTCGGTGGGCGATCTTTCATTATCAACTACAAAGGCCAGATCGTCGGTCGACAGGAGTACGGTGGAGGTTCGACATACGTGGCCGGAGTAATCGACATCGAGGCCATGCGCGACCACCGGGCGCGGGCGCAGTGGGACAACTGGCTGAAAGACCTGCGCACCGAGCTTTACCAGATACTTTACGAGAAGCCGATCTATCCCAAGAACCTCTATCTGAAACGGGAACCGATGAAGCACACGGAATACCGTCAGAAAGTGATCAAGCGCCAGATCCGGCTTATGCACAATCGCGGCATTTGGAAAAAGCCGGAACGGTAACGTGAGCTGCTCAGATCTCTTCCCTCATACCATGGGGTTAAAGGTTATACCCCAATGGTATATTGCATAATTAAGTTGTCAATGCACTTAGTCGCACACCCGCCGGGCAACAAGTTCCGGGTTAATCATTAATCCGATGTGGGCCAGAATTCCTTTTCCAGCAGCAGAGCATCGGTCAGGCCGGTCCGGAAGGCGATGGTCGTGCCGATGTTCCCCAGGATGGCGCCCCGAGTCTCTTCTTCAAGCTGACCCAGGTACTGGTGTGCAAGCACCTGGCCCAGCCGGTACTTGCGCATTTCAGAGAGCATGGTGGCAAAGCTTGTCGTGGTGAACAGAGGAAACTCATCTACATATAAATAGAAATCCCGCCGTTCCGCTTCGGGAACATCAGCCCGGCTCAAAGCTGCCAGGCCAAGCTTCGTCACGAGCATTGCTGAGGAGCGCTGTCGTGTCCTCGCCGATCTTCCCCTTGGCCAGGTTCACAAGCAGGATTTTCCCCTGATCCATCACCTGCCTCAGATCAAAGCTGCTCTTTGAGCAGGTCAGAAAACCTTTTCCGCAAGTCCTGGACGGGCCACCAAAGGAGAAAAAGAAGCAACATTAGAAGTAATCATCTGCTACTTTTCGCGTCGCGCCGTGTCGACAGTGGCGTGGCTTAAGGTTGGGTCTTCTCCTGTAACTTTTTCATATCCCTCTCAAATACCGACCGCACACTCTCGTCCTGTTCTCTCGCTATTGCAGCTTCGAGATACGGAATGGCAGAAGCATTTCCCAAACTGGCCACTGCATTACTAGCTGCCATTCGCACAACGGGTTCGGAATCCTCCAAACGTTTAAGTACAAGCTTAAGGACCTTATCCGATTCCTCCGCTGTGAGAGTCTGGAACCGCTGTAGCAACTCCAGAGCTGAGATCCGATCTCCGGAATCAATTTTCTTGGACTCAACTATCTCCTCAGCGGCGTGCAAACAATCTTCGTCTTTCTGGAAATGAAGATCGAACATGTACCGGACCGCATAGAGTCGGAACTCTGGAACGAAGTTCGTGCCAGCGCACACCTTCTTTAGTTCGGTGGGTCCGGTTTGGTCGCCGAGCAGCCCAAGCGCAAGCGCGATATTGACTCGATCCCGAAGAACTCTTTCAACTGCGAGCGCCTCCTCAATTGCAGGAATGGCGTCAACCGATTTGTCCTCTGCAAGTTTCATTGCTGCCAGGTATCTCACGGCCTCATCCGAATTCTTCAAGGCCCGTAGCAGCGCTGATTTTGTTAGTTCTATATGGTGCTGCTGGAGGAGTTCACCATATCTATAAAGGTTCGCCGTGCCAACTTCGGAACTCTGTTGGGCAAAGGTGGCTGCGAAGGTCAAGAGCAACAAGACACAAACTACTAGAAGCACACCACGCAACATGGCCTTTTTCCTCACTCAGCCACAGTCACTAGCGTTACTTTTGTCCCGCTAATGGTGGACTTGGTAAAGGTGTAAGTCAGCGTATGATTTAGGATCTGACTTTTTCCGCAGTAGTACTGCTGGCTGCATTTCCGTGCGCAAGAATTGCCGCCACCATACTGATCTAGCAGGCTCTGGTTGGATGTTACAGAATACTGGTCAAAAAATTCATTTGTGGTGCCCACGAGAAGCGGACCAACGGCAACAACGTTGGTGCCCTCCTTAACAGCAGGCTGGTAGCCAGCCCCGATCGTAAATGTTGTGCTGCCCGAGCAAGCGTTTGGAAGACCTGCGGGGCAAGTGTTGGTACCTGTAACCGAGCTTACCGTCTCTGTTATATTTTCCCCATTCCAGTTAGTGGTGCTCGGACCGACCGTTACTCTCGCTACATTGCCGATTCCGCTCAAGAGATTGGGATACACCTGCGTAAGGCTCAGTGTGTCGGTTAAAGATGTCGATGCGCTAGTTGGGCAGGCCCCCACATTCGTCGGTCCTGAAGCATTTCTAGTTTGATTACTGCATTGGTATCGCCCGTAGGGTTCCGCAAGGGTACCAGACGTTAGGAAGTTGTTGACCCCATACCGACTCCAGTGTGCTTTGCATAGTAGTCCACCGTCGCTATACTCTGACTCCCGGTGCTCCAGTTGCCGTAGAATGGGAAGTTATAAAGGCTCAAGCCTCCGCAATTATCGGGGACGTATACGCCTTGGCCAGAAGTGCCTTGGAAAGGCACACCAAGCGGGTTGAACTGGACATACGGGTTAGTGTCACAGCACGGCCCTCCACACCCATATGCGACGTGTCCGTATGTTTTGTCATAGATCACCTTGCCCTCGAACAAGGTCGCATTGCCTGGGTCAGTGAGATTTCGAAACTCGTAAGAACCCGACGCGAGGTCCATCGGCATTGTTTTTCCATTCTTATCGGGCACCCGCTCACGAATCAGCCTTCCGACATCGATCCACATTTGTTCATCCGGTTGAAGCGTCTGCTCCAACTCATACTTGTCGGTGCCTTCGTTGTAAAAGAGCGTGAAGGCGGCGCGGATTGGCTTTGTGCCGCCGTTCCCACCCGTAATGATGGAATCGTGCTGAACGTCGTATTCCCAGCGGCTCCCTTCCCATTTGAAAGAGAGTTGATCAGAGAACGGGGTCTGTGCGCCGTAACGGAGACTGTCATCGTAGCTGGCCGCCACAGCCATGATTTCGTCCGCTCGCCCCTTTGTCGTGAGAACCACAGAAGTCCACGTTGCATCTTTAGGAAGAGTTCTTCCATCTTGTAGTTTGCCAACGTCAACCCGGCGTGTCTCAAATGGAGCTAGTCTCAATTGCAGACCAGCCGCTTTGCCATTCGTGCTCTGGATGCGCCAGATGAAGCGAAGATCAGAGGCGACCGGCTTGGCTTTTAGTTTTTATCTCTTTCCATGGTATAAGGCCAAGTGCAAGTCCCATGAGAGGCGACAAATCGTGCACCAGCGAACCGTGTCTGTACAGAATTAACCAACCTCCCCCGCCGACAAAAACGCCAACGGCCACCACAGCAGGAAAAGCATAAACACGCCTAGACCGGTACTGTCCGCTGATTAGTGCGTCTATGAAGTTCTCGTCCAACATTGGTGTAAACCGCTACTTCGGACCCCGGGGGTCCCGATTGAGAATTCGGTATGGCGACTGGCGTACTAACTGGGATTTCCTTTTTGACTTCGAAAACGGCACATTGTACACCCCTTCCGCCTGCCCGCGATGTAGTTGAAGAGATTACGTATCTGCGCGAATACACGGGGCCGAAACCTTTCGCCGAAGACATTCGTGAGCGGATGACTAGCCCGGCGAACGGTTCTAGCCTTAACGCCGTTGCTGGAATATTACGATTTTGTAAACTTTCTGTTCACAGTCTGTTCCCGTTCAGAATGATCAGTGACACTCGTATAGAGTGTCGTAATGCATCGTGATGGAGAGCTTCCCCGTGCGCGCCAGGCTGTTGAACAATCCATGTGCTGGTGGGATGATTGGTGACGTTGCAAGTGGAGAATACGCCCACGGTCATGGCCGATGATGAAGAAGCAGTACAACAGGTTGAAGGTAACCGTGGGGAGGGTGAAGAAGTCCATAGCGGCGATGGCTTCGCGATGATTAAGAAGAAAAGCCAGCCACCGCCGAGCCGGTTCTGGATCGCTGGGTGCTCGCTTCATCCATCGAGTGATTGTCCGCTCCGAAACGTAAGTTCGTCATGAATGAGGGAGCGCCGCAAGTCGGATCCTGCGCAACCATATGAAAGATCAGATCCCGGCCTTCGAGAGCCTTTCCTGCCAACTCGCTGTCTTGCTCTGGAGATCAGGTTCCATGCGAAATCCGGCTCGATGCCAACGGACCACCGTCTCTGGAGTGACGACAATGAGAGACTGCTCCCAGGCAGGCCAAAACCGGCGAGCGACGACCCAGAAGAGTTTGTCGAAAGAGCTGAGTTTCGGTTTGGGATGCTTGC
>QIAR01000315.1 GCA_003225595.1 Acidobacteriota bacterium
AGGTATGAACCTGGTGGGTTGCGATCTGGTGGAAGTTTCGCCGCCGTACGATAACGGGGAGATCACATCGCTTCTGGCGGCGAATTTGCTCTATGAGCTGATTTGTTTGTTCTGATTATTACCTTGTCATTCTGAGTGAAGCGAAGGACCTCTGCACTTATTCCCGAGCATGAGATGCTTGGATTCTTTGCTTGGCTCAGAATGCACAGCGTTGAAATATTGTATGGCCACGTTGGCCCGCAAACTCCGAGTGACCGACTACTTCACCCTGGGATGGGGCACGATGGTCGGTGTCGGCTGGCTGGTCGTAATGGACGACTGGCTGCTGCGCGGCGGTTCGCTGGGCGGAATTCTGGGATTCACCATCGGCGGCATGTTGCTGCTGCCCATCGGCCATGTGTATGGGCAGCTAGTCATGGCGATGCCGGATGCCGCCGGCGAGGTCGCTTACACTGCCAAGGTTTTCCCGCAATCGGTCAGCTTCGCCACTGGCTGGATGATGATGCTGGCGTATTTCATCGTCTGTCCGTGGGAGGCTGTGGCAGTGGGAAAAATTGCGGGTTACATTTTCCCGATGTTCGATTCCATGGAACTCTACCAGATCGCCGGGAAACCGGTATACCTGCCACACGTGATCATTGGCTTGGGACTGACGGGTTTACTGACGCTGTTGAACTATCGCGGCATCCGCCTGAGCGCGACATTCCAGAACTGGACTACATTTGGAACCCTGGTTTTGTTTGTGGTTTTCGTTGCATTGGGCGTCGCCAAAGGTTCGCCAGAAAATTTTCCGCCCTTGTTCACCCACACTCCGTTCGTTTCGGTGCTTCTGGTTATGCAGATTGTCCCTTATTACATGACGGGCTATGAGTCGGTCGCAAAGGCGGCGGAAGAGGCCAGCCCCGAATTTCGCGGGCGCGGATTCTTCAAGGCGATCTGGATGGCGATTATCGTGGGCATTCTGTTTTACACAATTGTGATCGCTGCAGTTGGGTACGTTGCTCCCTGGAAGGAGTTCACTGGGGAGAAGTTCATGACAGCGGTGGCGTTCGAGCGAGCCATTGGCGCGCGCTGGATTGTGAGCATCATCCTCGTATCAGCATTGCTTTCGCTGCTCAAAGTTTTCAACGGAAATTTTGTAGCCGCGAGCCGGTTGCTATTTGCGATGGGACGCCGCGGCCTGGTGGACAGGAGCTTGGCCCGAGTGCACCCGTTTAATCAGACACCATCTGTTGCGGTGCTGTGCATTGGGCTTGCTACGGCGGCATGCATGTTTCTGGGAGATGCGATTCTCGTCCCTATTTCGGAAGTAGGCTCCGTGGTGTCCGCCATCGGATGGCTGGCTACTTGCGCAGCGTATTACAAAATGGGCCCAGTCCTGCGTGAACGGTTCATCGCCACAATAGGAGTCGCCGTAGGACTCATGATGATTTTGATGAAGATTGTCCCGTATGTTCCCGGTCACTTCACCGGCTATGAATGGCTGGCGCTGGGGACATGGGTAGCGCTCGGCGTGATTGCGGGGTGGCGCGGACAATTCAGGCAGACCGCCACCGCTTTGGATTAGAAAGTGTGTCTCATCGCGGAATTCTAATGGCTGCTGGATGTAGGCGGGGGACATAGCAGGGAGAGAGAACTATGGAGAATGTTAGCTGTCGGGAACTAAGAATACATTTGCTCGCCGCCATTTTGTTGGTTTCAGGTGCTCACGTGTCATGGGCGCAAGCGTCGGCTTCATCGACGGCGTTTGATATCGTCATCACCAACGGCCACATCATCGACGGCACCGGTTCGCCCTGGTATTCAGGCGATCTCGGCATTCGCGGAGGCAAAATCGCCGCGATCGGAGACCTGGCAGATGCCCCACGCAAACGCAGCATCGATGCGCACGGAATGGTCGTGGCGCCCGGGTTCATCGACATGCTGGGCCAGTCTGAGTTGACGATTCTGGTCGATCCACGGCTGCCCTCGAAAATCTACCAGGGGATCACAACCGAGATCACCGGCGAGGGCGGATCAGCGGCTCCGCTGAACGATGCCATCATCCAGGCAGACCACTCGAGTTACGAACACTTGAAGATCACTCCCGATTGGCGAACCCTCCGCCAATATTTCGCGAGGCTGGAAAGACAGGGCATCGGGATCAATCTCGCAACCTACGTCGGGGCAACCCAGGTCCGGCGCACGGTCCTTGGCGATGCAGACGCGCAGCCGACGCCCGCACAACTGGACCAGATGAAAGCTCTCGTGCGTGACGCCATGCGCGACGGAGCTGTGGGTGTCTCCACTTCGCTGGAATATGCGCCGGCCCCATATGCCAAGACCGGAGAGCTGATCGCACTTGGCAGCGAAGCTTCGAAGTTCGGGGGTATCTACGCGACCCACATGCGGAACGAGAGCGATGCCGTGCTCACGGCTATCGATGAGGCGCTACGCATCGGCGGCGAAGCTCACATTCCGGTAGAGATCTGGCATATCAAAGTGGCAGGCAAGGAGAACTGGGGACGCATGCCCGAGGTGGTCGCCAAAATTAACGCCGCGCGCGCCCAAGGCATGGACATTACCGCCGATACTTATGCTTATACCGCCTGGTTCAACAGCATGTCCGCTTTTATTCCCGCTTGGGCCCATGATGGCGGTGATGCCAAATTGATCGAGCGTCTGAAAGACCCGGTTACCCGCGCCCGCATCCGCAAAGATATGCTGACGCCCTCGAAAGAATGGGACAACGAATGGATGGAGATTCCCGGACCCGAGGCCGTCATGATTTGTGTGGTGCAGAACCCCAAGCTGCTGCCGATGCAGGGCAAAAGGCTCTCTGAAGTTGCCAAGATGTGGAACAAAGGACCGATGGATGCCCTGTTCGATCTGCTGATCGAGGACAACGCATTCACCAGCGTGGCCGTATTCGGGATGTCGGAACCGGATGTCGTACTTGCGCTGCAGCAGCCATGGGTTGCTATCGATAATGATTCTTCCGGCGCCTCGCCCGAAGGCATTCTCGGACAGGAGCACCCGCATCCGCGGGCCTACGGCACATTTCCACGCATCCTCCGCAAGTATGTGCGTGAGGAGAAAAAGCTCGCGCTGGAAGATGCCATTCGCAAATTCTCGGCCTTACCGGCCCAGCGCATGCGCCTTACCGACCGCGGAGTTCTGAAAGAAGGTATGTGGGCGGATGTCGTGATCTTCGACCCCACAACGGTCCGAGACTTGGCCGACTTCGAAAATCCCAACCGGCTGTCGCAGGGGATGGAGTACGTCCTGGTGAATGGTGTGCCGGTAATCGAGGAGAGAAAGATGACTGGTGCGCTCCCCGGGAAAGTGCTCCGAGGCCGAGGATACGTGCCCTAAGCTTATTTCTGCGCAACTGCCAGTTGGTGCTGCCCCACCGTCGCAGTGTCGATCTTGTCCGGCAACGCGAAACGCGAATCGATGCCAATACCGGGATATCGAGGCTGAATGTATTTCTCTACGAAAAGCTCCAGCGCGAAGTGTGGAATCTCCATGCCATCGAGGGAAACGGAGTCCACGTGAACGAATCCCTCATGGCCTGCCCCGTGCGCATGGGCGACGACTACGACGTCGTGTACGCCGCTAAAAACACTTAACAGCGGATTCGAGCTGCGCTGCCCTGCTTTGAACTCGTCAAAATCCACCCGGCAATTCGCAGTAATCACGCCGGGTTCGCCCCGCAAACGGAGGGATTGAACCCCCGCTGGCAGACGCACGCGCCCGGAAGCTAGATAGGCATTAACCTCGTACTCCGTGAGTTGGGTTGGCGCCGAGTTAGGGTGAGCAAGCGCGCCATTCTGCTGGATGTAGCTAAGCTTGCGATCAAGGCTTTCAACAGCCGCTTTATTTTCTGCAGAGGCTTTGGAGCCGGCGCTGGCGCCAGAATTGGCAAAGGCAGCGATCGATACAGAGGTAAATAGGAGAGCCGAAATCAATCTCATGGTTTCAGCGCCGCTTGAGTCTCCGGGCGGGTAACCGCCGACACACGTGGCTCGGCGAGTGTGCCGGTAATGCTGAACCCGTGCGAAGCGTCGTGAAGCAGCCGGATATCTAATTTGTTCCCCAGAGATGCGGTGCCACTTACGTGATAGATGCCGCTGGGCGCCTCCAGTTTGCCTTCCTGGATTTCGAATTGCCCGTCGCGCAAAGCGACGCGCCCTTTGAAGCGGGATACATGAAGCGGGGCACTGCTGCTTAGGAGGATGTGGGCAAGAATTCCGTCGTGCATCTCGAGTTGAAGAGTGCCATCCGCGGAGGCAAGAAGATCGGCAGCCGAATAACCGGATGTCGTGAGGCGATAGCGAGCCGTTGCAGTACCTGTGATCCAACCGTCCCCCATGACTTCAGCAAGTTGTGCGAGCGAGACTCGCTCCAGTATTCCGTTACCGGAGTAAGCCGGTGGCTTCACCGTGAAATCAGCCTGCCACTCGCCGCTATGCTTCCCGCCCAGGACTTCAGCCCGGAGATCGGAGATCCGCAGCTTGCCGGCTTGTAGTTCCAGACTTGCCGAGACGTGTTCGCCGACGAGATTCTGTAGAACAAGCCGATTTGCAGTAAGTTTGCCCGCTGCTTGAAGTACGGCCAGGATCGACGGATCATCTGGCTGCGTTGTGGGAGAGAGCAGGCGATACCACGCCCGCTTACGTGGATGGGGGTTGAGCAATTCATTCAATTCGTTCGTGACGAGTTGGTCGACGTGCAGGTCAAATTCGAAGGTGCAAGTTTCGACTGAAGTGCAATGACGCGGCAGAAGGAGTGAGCCGGTCCATTGGGTACCTGCCATTGAGGTAACGAGG
>QIAR01000316.1 GCA_003225595.1 Acidobacteriota bacterium
GAAGTGATTTCGAGCGGCGCATTTAGTCCATTCAATTCGGCACGAACCGCATTCAACTGCGCAGTCCCGGTGATATCTGGTGCGGCGAACCCCGACCATTCCCCCGCGATTCGCAGGTCTAACTTGGCCAGACCATCGGCAACCGGCTGTGGAGCCGGCAGACCCAAGGTCCGAGCTAACTGTAGAAGACGTTTTAGCTGGGCGTCGCCTTGAACAAACAAGCTGTATCCAGACTTCGTAACCCACCCTCGTACCGTGGCCGGACTTCGACGGCCGAGCGCTATCGTGAAGGGACCAAAACCCAGATGGGTTTCGTCCGGAAGTTGTTCCGATTTTCGGTTGCCAGCTTTAGCAGCATTCTCGCGATCTGATTTCGCATTATCGGGCGATGAAATCGAAAAAGGAACACTCCCAAGTTCCAACTGGGATTTTGTAGCTGCGGACTGAAGACCAAAATCGCTAGTTTCACCGCTGCCTGAAAGTTCTAGGGTTCGCTTAGCCACGCCAGATGTCCGCATGGCGAACTTCGCGTCCAGGTTGCCAC
>QIAR01000317.1 GCA_003225595.1 Acidobacteriota bacterium
TGACTTCGGTCTCCATCACCTTCCGGCAGTGGGCCAGGGTATCGCGCACCGACCCGTGCACTTGCGGCATGCAGCGCAGGGAATAGGCATCCTGCACGCGGGCGCAGTCGCGATGCGACTCGCGAATCCCGCTGCCTTCAAGCATTCTGCGCAGGTTCTCGGCAGTCTTTAATTGCCCAGGATGCGGTCGAGCTTTGTGAATGCGCTCATCGAAGGCCACATCGGTTCCACGCAAGGCATCGAGTGTGAGCGCGCCGATCACGTCGGCGGAGTCAACCAGCGTTTCCCCTGCAAGCAATGCCAGCACTCCAACCGCGAGCATCCCCTGAGTTCCATTGATCAGCGAGACCGCTTCTTTGGCTTCAAGCACCAGCGGCTTCACTTGTGCCCGCCGCAATGCTTCAGCACCTGAGATGCGCCCGCCCTTGTCGTCCAAACACTCGCCTTCCCCGATCATCGAAAGCGCCAGGTGTGCCAGCGGTGCCAGGTCGCCACTCGCACCTACGCTGCCCTGTGATGGAACAAACGGCGTGACCCCGCGATTCAGCATTTCGCAGAGCGTGTCGATGACTACGGCCCGCACACCGGAAAAGCCCTTGGACAGGGAGTTCGTGCGCAACAGCATCATGGCGCGCGTCTCAGTCGGGGACAGCGGTTCGCCTACGCCGGCGGAATGGGAGCGCACCAGGTTGACCTGCAATTCCCTGATCTGTTCTCCGGCAATGCGTACGTCGGCGAGTTTGCCCACTCCGGTGGTGATGGCGTAGGCGAGTTTGTTTCCCGCGACCAGCGTATCCACGACGGCCCGAGCCCGATCTACTCGCTCCCGCGCATCCGGATCGAGCAGCACCGGACGATGCTCGACCACAACTTCCCGCACTGCTTCGAGCGTCAGATCATTGCCGTTGATGTGAAGTGCTTTCAAGAGGGGTTCCAGTTTCGAGGCTTCAAGTTTAGAAGCTTTCCCAAGGCAGAGTGCAGAAGTAAGAATGCAGAAGAAGTCAGAAGTAAGAATGCAGAAGTAAGAATGTAGAATACCTTCTGTTTTTCTTCGTTCTTCCTTCTACCTTCTAACTTCTGCCTTCTGCCTTCTGCCTTCTGCCTTCTGCCTTCTAACTTCTGCCTTCTGCCGTCATCCCCACCGTCCCACCGCCGCCCGGAACGCTTTCATGTATTTTTCCGGTAGTGCCACCATCTTCATCTCCGCATCGGTCACGATGTGAGTCGTCTCGCCCTCGGCCAGCAGCATGCCATCCCCGACCCGCACCAGTTCATATCCAAAATGAATTACCGAATCGCGGACATTCTTCAGATGTGTCCTCACGATGATCTCGTCATCGTAATGCGCCGGAGCGCGATAGCGGCAGCGTGCGTCCACTACGGCGATGAAGCAGCCGTCGTCATGCTCCATCTCGCGATAGGAGAATCCAAGCTGCCGCAGCAGTTCAACCCGGCCAATTTCAAACCAAACGAAGTGATTGGAATGATAGACCACACCCATCTGATCGGTTTCCGCGTAGCGCACCCGCAGACGGCTCTCGTTGAATACCGGATGATTGTTGCTCGACGCCCCGGTCACTGGGGGCTCCAGCGCGGTTTGCGGTTTTCGAGAAACGAGGAAATGCCCTCGCGAAAATCGGCGGTGGCGCGGATAGCCGCGTTCTCCCGCACCGCGGTTTCGATCTGCGCATCCAGTTCGGCACGCGCGTGATCGCTCAGCAGGCGTTTGGTTAAGCGAAGCGACGTCGGACTATTCTCCATCAACTGCGCTGCCAGCTCGCGCGCACGGTCGATGAGCTTCTCCGGCGGCACGATCTCGTTGATGAGGCCCATACGATAGGCCTCGTCTGCGGTGAAGATCCTGCCAGTCAGCAGCAGATCGCGCGCTTGCTTTTCGCCGACCTGGCGCAGCAGAAAAGTCGAAACAATCGCGGGCACAAAGCCGATTCGCACTTCCGTATAGCCGAACTTGGCATCGGGAACAGCCAACGTGAAATCACAGAGCAACGCCAGCCCGGTGCCACCGGCAATTGCCGCGCCGTTCACCGCCGCAATACTTATTTTGGGGAACTCGTAAAGCGAGCGGAACAAGCCAGCCATGGTCTCCGAATCTCTGCGGTTCTGCTCCGGAGAACGGCCGAGGAGCGCTTTTAGGTTCTCCAGGTCCATACCGGAGCAGAAAGCCTTACCCGCGCCGGTCAGGATGAGCACCCGCGCCGGTGATTTCTCGACTTCGTCGAGCGCGCGCCTCAGATCGCCAATCAGCTCGAAGCTGATGGCGTTGCGCTTGTCTGGCCGGTTGAGTGTGATAGTGGCGATGCCCGCGTCAAATGCGAGTTGGATGGTCTTGTAATCCATTATTGAGTCATGACTCTCTAATTTGTCGGTGCTGCGGCGCTCATCATTTCTCAAATTCTCCTCACACTTTGAATTGTCATCTTGAGCGCAGCGAAGGAGTTGCTTTTCAATCCGCCGCGGCAGAATTCAAATACCTCGCGCTGATCCCGGCGGTCGCCTTCAGCAGTGAGTCGAGCGACCGGACTGGCAACTGTACGCTGCGCTGCGCCAGCGCTTCCAGTACCTTCTCCGTTGGGATATTGCCCACGAGTTCATCCTGCGCAAACGGACATCCGCCCAACCCGCCAATGGCCGAATCAAATCGCCGGCAGCCGGCATCATACGCCGCCAGAACCTTGTCCACAGACTGATCTGGGCGGCTGTGCAGGTGTACGCCGATTTCCAGGTAGTTGTATTTTGATAGCACCGCGGAAACCAGATCTCGGATCTGCTCGGGTTCAGCCCGACCTACAGTGTCGGCTAGCGAGATAGTTTTGACGCCATAAGACTCCAATAGTCCAACCGCCTCGAGCACCTCTTCAGAGTTCCACTCATCGCCGTAAGGATTCCCGAAAGCCATCGATATGTAGACCACCATGTCGAGTCCAGCCTCATCGGCTGCCCCTTTGATCTTCTCCATTTCATCGATGGCTTCTTCCAGCGTTTGGCGCTGGTTGTTGCGCAGGAATGTCGTCGAAACAGAATACGGAAAACCCAGAGTGCGAATGGCATTCGTGTTGGTCGCCCGCCGCGCGCCTTTCTGGTTCACTACGATGCCGATGATTTCAACGTCATCTGGCGGATCGAGTTCTTTCAGCACTTCCTCCGAGTCGGCCATCTGCGGCACCGCGTTGGGCGAGACAAACGATACCGCATCAATGTGCTTGAAACCGACGCTGACCAAAGCCCGCAGGTAATCGATCTTGATCGAGGTCGGAATCTGTCCCTTCAGCCCCTGCCAGGCATCGCGCGGGCACTCGATGAGTTTGACGGAGTCGGACATATTCACCACGGAGACACAGAGGCACGGAGATCAAAGAACTCTTCGAACAATGCCCCGGGTCAAAATAGGGACATAGAAGTTGATGATCAGTCCTACTCTCTTTCCCGTCATTTTAAGGTAGGTCAGCAGTTGTGCCTCGTGGACGGGTAACACCTGCTCGACACACTTCAACTCCAAAATCAACGCATCTTCGACAACCATATCCAGCTTGTAACCACAATCGAGATTGATGCCCTTATATCGCACCGGTAACGGCACTTGCCGCTGAAAGTTCAAGCCCCGCAAATGCAACTCATGGCACAAACATTCTTCATAGGCCGATTCCATGAGGCCCGGCCCAAGTTCCCGGTGCACCTCGATCGCAGCCCCAATTACCTGATCCGTGAGTTCCTCATGAATAAGCTTTCTCCGTGCCTCTGTGCCTCCGTGGTGGATCACGTTTGCAGCACTCCCACCTTGAACTCCGGCACATCCGGATTCAGCGCCGCCGCCTCGAGCGCCTGCACAATCGCATCGCGCGTCTCCACCGGATCGATGATCTTGTCGATCCACAACCGCGCTGCGCCGTAGCGGGGATCAGTCTGTTCGTCGTAGGTGCGCTTCACCGATTCGAACAGTTCCTTCTTGTCCTCCTCGGTCAACTGTTTCCCGCTGCGCTCAAGTTGCTTGATTTTGATTTCAACCAGCGTGCCCGCTGCTGAGTCGCCGCTCATCACCGCGTAGCGCGCTGTTGGCCAGGTAAACACGACGCGGGGATCGTAGGCCTTGCCGCACATGGCGTAATGTCCAGCGCCAAACGATCCGCCCACGATCACCGTAATTTTGGGCACTACAGAATTCGAAACGGCATTAACCATCTTCGCGCCGGCCTTGATAATACCGCTCCACTCCGCATCGCGGCCCACCATAAAACCGTTCACGTCATGAAAGAAGACCAGCGGGATCAGGTTCTGGTTGCAGTCCATGATGAAGCGCGCGGCTTTTTCAGCTGACTCGGTGTAGATGACCCCGCCGAACTCAATGCGTTTGCGGCCCTCGTGGTCCGTCTGCGGGACATGCAGCTTCTGATTTGCCACGATGCCCACGGCGAAGCCGCCAATGCGCGCATATCCGCAGACGAGCGTCTTGCCGTACTCCGGCTTGTACTCGTCGAGGCGACTGCCGTCCACCATGCGCGCCAGTACTTCCTTCATGTCATAAGGGCGCGCAGGGGACGAGTCGTAGATACCGTAAATCTCCTCTGGCGCGAGCACGGGATCTTCAGGCTTTTTGCGGTCCCACGGCGACAGCCGCCGGTAGCCCCACTTTTCTACCAGTGAGCGGATGCGCGCGATGCAAGCTTCATCATTCGGTTCGCGGAAGTCCACCGTACCGCTGACCGCGGAATGCATGGCAGCGCCGCCCAACTCTTCGGCGGAAATTTTCTGCCCAATGGCGGCCTGCACCAGCGCGGGCCCGGCAAGAAAGAGTCCGCTGCCGTCGGTCATCAGCACGTGATCGCACATTACCGGCAGATAGCCGCCGCCGGCTACGCACATGCCCATAATCGCCGCAATCTGTGCAATGCCCATCGCCGACATCACAGCGTTGTTGCGGAACACGCGGCCGAAGTCGTCAGTGTCGGGGAAGACGTCTTCCTGAAGCGGCAGGAACACACCGGCCGAGTCGACGAGATAAATCGTAGGGATACGATTCTCAATCGCGATGTTCTGAGCTCGGATAACTTTCTTTGTAGTCGTGGGGAAGAAAGCGCCGGCTTTTACCGTGGCATCATTGGCGATGATCATTACCAAGCGGGTGTGAATGCGCGCGAGCCCGGTGACCACACCCGCCGAGGGCGCACCGCCCCAATCCTCGTACATGCCGAAGGCGGCGTAGATGCCCAGTTCGAAGAATGTGCCAGGATCAGCCAGGAGATTAATGCGTTCACGCGCGGTTAATCGTCCCTTGGCATGTTGGCTTTCGATGGCTTTCGGGCCGCCCCCTTCGCGAATTTTTTCCTCTTCATTGCGCACCTGCGAAACCAGATCCGCCATAAAGCGCATATTGGCTTCAAAGCGCGGCGAAGTGGGGTCCACCTTCGAGGGCAGCAGGGTGGATTGCGACGTGAAAGCCTTTGCCTCTGTAAGATCAGCCATCGGTCCGATACCGCAAAGTGTTTACGCTATACCAACGGTGCAGGGCGGCGCAATTGGATGTCTCGCCGGTGCGACGGCCGAGCGATATCCGTAGAACAGTTCTTCGCCACCAAGACATAGAGGTACGGCGAAAGGCTGTTTCAGCTTAGAGCTTTTAGACTGCGCAGAGGCACGCAGAGGTTAAATCCATCTAGATTTTTGTCGGGAAATCGCGCTCTGGGCGGGAACTCAGGTCAGATTTGAAAATTCGGAATCTAAATCTCCGCTTTTCTTGTCAGCCTCCATTTCATCCGGCGGCCGGCACAGTGTGGGGCTTCACGTTGGCTCGAATGAAATTGACGATCTCGTCCATGGCCGTGCCCGGCTGGAAAATCGCGGCCACGCCTGCCTTCTTCAGCGCTTCCACGTCCTGATCAGGGATGATGCCCCCCACCAGCACCAGCACGTCATCAATCTTGTTTTGTTTTAGCAGTTCCATGACCCGGGGGACGATCGCATTGTGTGCCCCGGAAAGAATCGAGAGCCCGATGACGTTCACATCTTCCTGGAGGGCGGCATTGACGATCATCTCCGGAGTCTGGCGCAGGCCGGTATAGATCACCTCCATGCCGGCGTCGCGCAGGGCGCGCGCGATGACTTTAGCGCCCCGGTCGTGCCCGTCCAGACCAGGCTTGGCAACCAGCACGCGGATTTTCTGCTCAGCCATCGCCTTCATTTAAC
>QIAR01000042.1 GCA_003225595.1 Acidobacteriota bacterium
ATGAGATACGCACGTTTGTTTGCCGTCGTGACGTAGCCAACCTGGTTCGCGCGAATGAAAGCACTCTGTGCGTGTGCCGCAGTCGCCAGCAGCATGACGACGAGGGCGACGAGAGCCCTCTGAATTGTTGGGGCAATAGTCGCCAGAGACTTCGGTCTGTCAGGCTGGCAGGCGCCTGGCCGTTGTTCCTGCCTCATAAGTCTTCCGATTTGAATTATTGAAGGTCAATCACCGCCAATGAGGGTTGAGGAATCTTTCGCAGCATTGGAATGTCGCTCCCGGTGGAGCTGTGAATAGCTCGACGAAGGGCGGTTTTCACCGGATGCGCGACATTCTCATCCGGCTGTTTGGGCGTGTCAAGTAGTTTTACGATTTAATAAACCGACTTAGGCAGGCAACTTCCGTAGACGCTCTTATCGGCCTGAATTTCGGTAGTAACTTTACGTTCCATGGTTTTCTGCTGATTAGAGGCAAGCTTTCAATGCCCGACACCATGTTGGCAACTTCATCGCGCACGAGCAGGATTGCCTCGGTGGGCGGACTCTCGTGGATTTTCGGAACGGTCGGTTAACAGAAGCAAACTGGTATCCGCTGGAGCCCCTTCATTCCCGCGCACGTTGATCGGTAAACGCGCCGTCTGCATGGTCCCTTCGTAGCAGAATTTCATCTTCCAGTTCGCGATGCGCCTCCAACATCGGCGCATCCATGGCGACACTCACGTAGCACGGCTTTATCGAACGCGCGCCGCAACGCTTGCCTCCCTGGACTTTTTCCCGAACGGAGTAGCGGTCCAGCGATGAAGAACTGCCTGGCATGCCACTCGGTTTGAAGAGAATCCCACGCAACGGCGGTAGATTTGGCTTTGAGTTCGACACAAAGGCGCTGGAGTGACTCATCGAATCTCCCAATCGCCTTGTCCGCGTTAGGTGATGCGCCGCACTCTGGGCACGGACCTTCAGCACGGAACCATGAAGGACACCCAAGGAGCTCTGCGTCATGCCACAGATACAAGCAAGCCATCGCTCTGGATGCCCGGAGGGTCTCCGACAAGCGAAACTAGTTAGCGTGCTTTGTATCTGCATCGGTCAATCCACTCGAAAGTGGTTACTGCACCACTGCGGTGTCACGGCTGCAGGAAACACCTGAACCTCTTCTGCCCAAACCAGGATTGCTATCGGCGCCTTCCCCCGATGGTCAAATCCGGCGCGGCCACGAGTCGCTGCACGTCAAGCTCGCCTACCTCAAAGGGAAAGATCCTGAGTCGCGGAAGAAGCCCAGGAACATGCGCAGCAGCCTGGCGCTGCTGTTCGCATAAAAGAGCGTCGGTCAAAGCGTCGGCAGAAGCGAGTCGCTGGTTTTTCACCAGCGGTTCACCACGATAGTCGCGTTTGCAATCGATTTACGAACAAAGCCGCGACGCTGCCGCCCCGCAGGCCGGGCAACTGTGTAGTTCGACAACACTGGCTCCAAACAGAGGATCGGAGAGCTGCTTCTGCCCCCTCGGATCTCAGAACTTTGTCTGCGTGGTGGTTCATGTCAGCCCCGCAACGTGGGCATTTCATTTTTTCGCTGATGCTCATATTGGCTGTCATCGGCTACACCGGAACATTCTCACGCCCGTATCGGAGAGTTCGTGACGTCCAAATCAGTTCCTTCAGGAACTTATCAATGCGCCGAACGTACGCGGGTTCGAGCAACTTTCCGTTGCCGTCGAACGACCCCTGCACAGTAGAAAAGTTCACGTCCCAAAAGATCGTGACCAATCCAAGTTCTCGCATGACAGGCAGAAGGTTTTGGATAACCCGAGCGCCGCCAAAGGGTCCCGCCGAAACTCCAACGATCCCGACGGCTTTGTGTATGTACTCTTTCAGACAGCTGTCCAGAACATGTTTCAGCAATCCATTGTAACCGTGGTTGTACTCGGGTGCGACGATCACGAGCCCGTCGCCGCGATCCATCTTCGAACAAAATGCGCCCTCTTTGATTGCCTCTCCAGCGTCGTTCGTGGGCAATGGAAGGCAGGCAATGTCGATGAGATCGGTTTCGACTCCCGCCTGCTTCGAGACTTCTTCCGTAAGCAGTCGCGCCACATGAGCACTCATTCGACCCATACGGGTGGTGCCGAGAATCACCGGGATGTAAAGAGGAAGAGGCTCCATCGATTCCCCTTATGTGGCTGCACTTTGGCCGATGGCCTGTTTTTACCGCCTGATTCAGAGTAGTTCCCCGCGAGAATGCCGCGTCTTGAGGTCTAATTCCGTAGATGTCCTCCACGGTGGCCCGCAGTAGCTCTGCCACGCTCCAGGCTTGCGCAATGCAGCCAACCGGTCGATGCGGCGCATCTCCTTCGAAGATCTCCGAAATGTGGCCAAGGCCAGCGTCGGTCAGATGGTCCTTCAAAGGCGCTAACCATGCTTCGGCTTGGCGGCGTGCCGACTCGCTTCCGGTGTTCACCTTTATATATGCAGTGATGAAAGGCCCCATCAGCCACGGCCACACGGTCCCCTGGTGGTATGCGCCATCGCGACTGTCGCCATCTCCAGTGTAGCGGCCTCGGTACTGCGGATCGCCCGGAGCAAGACTACGTAGGCCGTAGGGTGTGAGTAAATGTTGCTCCATGATGGTTACAACTCGTTTTGCCCGCTCCGGACTGAGCATTGAATGCGGCAAGCTCACTGCGAATATTTGATTCGGACGGATACTAGCGTCAGGTGGTCCGCCGTTAACAACGTCATACAAATAGCCGCCCTTCTCATTCCACAGCAGGCGATTGAAGCTCCATTTCGTGAGAGCAACCATGCTGTTGTATCGCTTCCGCGCGGGTTCATCACCCAGACGTCCAGCAATGTCCTCCATAATGCAAACCGCGTTGTACCAGAGCGCCTGAATTTCCACCGGCTTGCCGCGTCTTGGCGTAACAACCCACTCGCCAACCTTCGCGTCCATCCAGGTCAGTTGCACGCCTGGCTCGCCCGAGTTGAGCAGACCAGCCGAATCGAGCTTTATGCCGAAGCGCGTTCCGCGAGCATGCCAGGCAATGATGTCGTTGAGGACGCTATATAACTCGTCTCGCACGAAGGCAAGGTCGCCCGTATATGCAAGATATGCCCGTACGGCTTCAAAGAACCAGAGCGTGGCATCGACAGTGTTGTACTCGGGTGTCTCACCGGCATCGGGAAAGCGGTTTGGAAGCATGCCCTGGTCAACATGTTGAGCAAATGTACGCAAAATGCTGCGAGCGACGTCGTAACGCCGGGTGGGAAGCGTGAGGCCGGGTAGTGCGATCATGGTGTCACGGCCCCAATCGCTGAACCAGTGATATCCGGCGATCACGCTCTTCTGTTCCCCGCGGGAGACAATGTACTGGTCGGCTGCAGCTGCTAACGAGGTTACGAAGTCATCGCCGACCGGAGAGCGCAGCACATTGTCTTTCCGCCGCGAGATCTCACGCTGTCGGTATTTTTCAACCGCATGCACATCGTGCGGTTCGGTGGAGACGACAATAGCGGCGTTTGGCTTTGAATTCAGAGCAAAACGAAGCACACATGGATTGAACAGGTCTTCCGTGAAATCGAGCCCGCGTTCGCGCTCCACTTCATATTCGAAGTTACGGTACCAATTCCCGGTGCTCTCGATGTCATCCGCATTGTTCGCGAGATAAAGCGCAGGAAGGCCGCCATACGGAGTAACACTGATCTGCCGCGGCTGCTGCTCGATTCTGCCGTCGAGCGCCCCATTTTCGTGAGTCAGGCTGTGGTAGTCGCGAAACGCGATTAGGGGCCGAATTTCGAGCTGTACCCTGGCTCCTTCGCCCTTAACCCGATATTGGATGACGGTGGTGTTCTCTCCTTCCACCATGAACACCGTCTTCTCGATTTCAGTGGCGTCTACTCTGAATGTGAAAGTTGGGAACGGATCAAGCCGAAATTGCTTGAGATAGTGAAAGCCCTGAGGATGTACGACACCTGGGTAATGGTTCGTGCCGAGCTCATATCTTCGCCCGTCGATGATCAGAGTCTCTTCCAACTTCGACAACAGAACAAATCGCCCTACTGGTGGTTTTGTCGCGGCGACCAGAAGGCCGTGGTATCTGCGTGTATTACATCCGTTGACGGTTCCCGAGGCAAATCCCCCGAGCCCGTTCGTGTCAAGCCATTCACGACTAAGGGCGGCATCGAGGTTGGTACAGATCTCTTCTCCGAATCGGATCATGGCACGCTCTCCAGAGCACGCGCCGCTATTACGCGAGAAGTTGACAACGGAAAGCTGCTTTCACCTTCATCTGCGTGCGAGATAGTCGGAGCACGGAAAGTCTGGAACTGCACGAGATCTTTTGTGAACAGGAGATCCAGAGTCCAGTCCAGCGCGACACGAAGTTTTTTCTCGAATCGCGGTAGTTTGCTTAGATAAATCGTCCGCCACATCCACCACGCAATGAATCCCGAAAAATTGATTCCCAAAATGTTGGCCACCCCAGTGCGCCGTCCGATGGCGGCCAATTGTCCGATCGTAGAAAACGAGAATGGTTTAAGAGTTCCACCTCGGACACTTGCGATCAGATTCTTGGCGAGCGTCTTTCCTTCGCGCAAGGCATGCTGAGCGGTCGGAGGGTGAAATTGGCCGGTCTTGCGGTCAGGCACGAGTGCGCAATCGCCTAACGCCCAACCCCCGGCCAATCCGGTACGCGTAACATTTCGTCCACTTTGAGACGTCCGCGTTCTTTTACGCAGGGAAGCGAATCGAGCACCGGATTCGGCGACGTGCCGGCGGTCCAGATCAGCGCTTTACTTTCGATCTGTTCACCGGTGCTCAGCTGAACACCGCTGTCAGTCACCCCAATCACACGCGTGTTTACGCGAATCTCGACTCCTCGTTCGGCAAGTTTTTTCTCGGTATACCGGCCTAGCTTTTCCCCGAGTTCGAGCAGGATTACATTGCCGGGATGTACGAGCACAACCCGCAGCATGTCTTCACGAAGATTTGTGTAAAAGTGAACTGCCTCGCGAATGAAATCGTTTATTCCGGCTATGGTCTCGACACCGGCAAAACCCCCGCCCGCGACCACGAACGTGAGCAATGGGCGCCGCACTGCCGCGGAGCATTCAGTGTCGGCCTCTTCGAGATGCGCTATCAACCGATTTCGGAGATGGATCGCATCCCCCAGCGACTTCATTGTCAACGCCCTCTGTTCCAGGCCGGGAAGATTGAAAAAGTTCGTGACTGAGCCGAGCCCGATAACAAGGTGATCGTATGGAAGTTCGTGGTGGTGATGATCGAATCCGTGAGATACGGTCACGAGCTTGCGTTCCAGATTGATGGATTCAACTTCTCCTGCAAAAAAGTCGATCCGCTTCAGGAGCTTTCGCACGGGATTCACGATGTTCGTGAGATCGAGGTCGCTCGCAGCAACTTCGTGCAACATGGGAGTGAACAGAAAGAAATTGTCCCGGTTCACCAGCGTGATCTCGACATCGGGATCGCGGGCCAAAGTGTCGTCCAAGTGGATGGCCGCGTGCAGCCCGGCAAAGCCGCCACCGAGAATGACGATCCGAGTTTTCTTTTGCTCAGCCACAGAAGTCCTCCAGCAGTGCAGCCTACAGTTCCGCCACCTCGCAGAAAACTTTGATAGAGCCGTTGGGCTTTGTGAGCTTGTTGAACAGTTCCGTGTAGTTTTCAAGCCCACGAACGGGATCAGTAAGAAGTCGGCTCAGCCATCCCGGATATTCGGCTTCGGCCTGCGACATGTCGCGAACGCCCATCTCAAAATATTCGCGATTGGCATTCACGGTCCCGACCATCACTTTGTTTCCGAGGACGAATTCCAGGTTAATGCGGTCGGCCGGAACCTGAACCATGCGATCGCCGCCCGTCACGCTGGATAAAACGAGAACGCCGTTCTTCCCGAGGGCTTGCATGCTGTCGAAAACCACTCCCGAGTTGCCGGTAGCTTCGAAAATCAGATCAAACGGCCCGAATTTCTTCCCGCCCTCAATAATCGGTACTTCCTGCGTAATCAGATATCTTGCGCCGAGAGCCTCGATGAGTTCGGCATTGAGATTCGGCTTGGGATTACGAGCAAACGTGGTGACATCAATGCCGCGCAGGCGCAGGGCCAACGTTGCGAGCAGTCCGATGGTGCCCGCCCCCATTACTGCGGCGCGTCGAGGACGCCACACCTTCAGCCGACGCTGGATCTCATAGGCCTGGTGGATGCCCTTTTCAACAACTGTGAAAGGTTCGAGCAACACCCCAACGTGCTTCAAGCCTTGCGGCACCTTCACGATGAATTCGGCATCATCTACGTAATACTCAGTCAGGAAGCCGTGGCGCAGGTTGATGCCGCGCTCGAAATAGGTGTCATCGGTGGTCATGTCGTTCGTGCCGATCAGGTCGTAGAGACTTCGTCCCGGGCGGCGAACCGTGGCAACCACATAATCTCCAGGCTTCAGCTCAGTCACATTCGGACCAACAGCTTCGACTTGACCGAAACCTTCATGGCCGATAACTAAAAAGTTGTATCCGGGAGGAGCTGCGCCGTACTCTGCGGCATTGATTTCTTTGTCGGTGCCATCTACTCCGACGCGTAGAATCTTGACCAGCACTCCCCGTCGATTCGGTACCTCATCCAACGATGGCTTCGTTAGGTCGGCAAGATGGACGCTGTTTGCTCTTCCAGGAAAGACACTAATGGCTTTCATCTTTATATCTCCGTTCAGATTGATCTTTTTAATCTGCGAACGCGATTCCAGCCGCTCGTTCGCGCTTTCTACGTTTGCTTGACTCGCCGCTCTGCTGCAGCATCTTCGTCACCAGGCCCGTCCAACCCGTCTGATGACTTGCCCCTACGCCCCGGCCCGTATCGCCGTGGAAGTATTCGTGAAACAGAATGAGGTCGTTCCAGTTGGGGTCCAGTTGAAATTTCGGAATATCACGATATACCGGGCGCTCGCCTTTTTCATCACGCAGAAAGATTTTCGAAAGTCTGCGCGAGAGCTCGGCTGCCACCTGCCACAACGTGAGCATGTTTCCTGAGTGCGATGGAAATTCAACTGTGAAATCGTCGCCGAGGTAGTGATGAAATTTTTGGAGTGACTCGACCAGCAGATAGTTCGCCGGGAACCAGATCGGACCACGCCAGTTGGAATTCCCGCCAAACAGTCCCGTGCTTGATTCCGCAGGCTCATAGTTGACGCGATACTCCATTCCGTTGACCGCCAATGTGTACGGATGATCTTTGTGATAGTGGGAAAGCGCTCGGATTCCATATGGTGACAGGAACTCGTTGTCATCAAGCATGACCTGGAGCACGCGCCGCAACTGGTCGCGGCCAACAATGGACAGCAACCTTCTTTCTGCTTTGCCTCGAGTCCGCATGCAGGCCACGTTGCCGACAAGGTCAGGTCGGTTGTCGATAAACCATTCAAGGCGACGCTTGAATCCGGGCAAGCGGTCAAGGAGTTCGGGTTCGAGTGTCTCAACCGCGAACAGCGGGATCAGCCCGACCATGGAGCGAATCCGCATGGGATATTTTCGGCCGTCAGGGAAGCGCAGCACGTCGTAGAAAAAACCATCCATCTCGTCCCAGAGTCCAATACCATCATTGCCCCGATGGTTCATCGCATGAGCGATGTAGATGAAGTGCTCCCAGAATTTGCTGGCGACGTCTTCGTACGCAGGATCTTCGCTGGCAAGTTCCAGCGCGATGGCGAGCAGGTTGAGCGTGTACATGGCCATCCAGCTCGTACCGTCCGACTGCTCGATATAACCGCCGGTTGGCAGTGGAGCGCTGCGATCGAAGACGCCAATGTTGTCGAGCCCGAGGAAGCCGCCCTGGAAAATGTTCATCCCGTCGGCATCTTTGCGGTTCACCCACCAGGTGAAATTCAGCAGCAATTTGTGGAACACGCGCTCCAAGAATGCGCGATCACCCTTGCCGCTTCTCTTCTTGTCGATCTTGTAAACCCGCCACGCGGCCCAGGCGTGGACCGGGGGATTCACATCGCCAAAGGCCCATTCGTAAGCTGGGAGCTGACCGTTGGGATGCATGTACCATTCGCGCAGCAACAGTACGAGCTGCTCTTTCGCGAATTCGCAATCCACCAGCGCCAGCGGCACACAGTGGAAGGCAAGATCCCAGGCGGCATACCAGGGATATTCCCATTTGTCAGGCATTGAAATCACATCGGCGTTATAGAGATGTGGCCATTCCTTATTGCGGCCGTTTCTCCGCTCGGCGGGTGGCTGCGGATTGCCCGGATCACCTTCGAGCCACTGTTTGATGGCGTAGTGATAGAACTGCTTGGACCAGAGCATCCCGGCAAAGCCCTGCCGCATAACGTTCTGCGCGTCGACGGAGAGGTCCTGGGGAATGACCGTGCGGTAAAACTCGTCCGCCTCGCTCTTCCGAAGAGCAAATAGCCGGTCGAAGCCTTCAAATGCGGCTTCAGGCATTCCAGAAAATTCGATATCGGTCAACCGCAGACGCAGCGTCACCGTTCCACCGGCAGGAATCTGCAAGGCGTAATGCGCCGCCGCCTTGGTTCCCATGGGTTCAGGGACAACAGCATCTTTCTTTCCGTTCACTATGTAATCATTAATTCCGTCTTTCACGCATGCGCAGCGATTCTCGACTCCGAACAGGCGCTTGTGATTGGTTTCGTTTTCCGTAAAAAGCAGTTCTGACGAACCCTCGCAATAGAGCCATCGTTTCCCCAGAGTGGGATGGTCGAGTCCAATGCCCCCCTGCACCTGCCGCATATCCGGATGGGCCTCATCGCTCGCCCATGACCACGTATTCCGAAACCAGATCGTCGGTAAGACTCTAAGCGGGGCGGTTTCCGGCCCGCGGTTAGTAGCGGTGATCTTGATTAAAATGTCTTCAACATCGCCCTTCGCGTACTCGACGAAAACATCGAAATAGCGATCATCCTTGAACACCCCGGCATCGAGCAGTTCGAATTCGGGTTGGTCCTTTCCACGATGGCGGTTTTCCTCCACGAGCTGCGAGTAAGGAAACCGCATCTGTGGATACTTGTAGAGATACTTCATGTAAGAGTGTGTGGGAGTGCTGTCCAGGTAAAAGTAGTATTCCTTCACGTCCTCGCCGTGATTGCCTTCGTTGCCCGTCAATCCGAACAGACGCTCCTTGAGGATGGGATCGCGCTCATTCCACAGAGCCAGGGCAAAGCAGATCAGCTGATGGCGATCCGAAATACCTGCGAGTCCGTCTTCGTTCCAGCGGTATGCTCGCGAACGGGCGTGATCGTGCGGGAGATACTCCCAGGCATTTCCATAGGAGCTGTAATCTTCGCGAACCGTGCCCCAGGCCCGTTCGCTGAGATACGGGCCCCAACGCTTCCAATGCTTCTTGCGCTGTTGGGATTCCTGCAGCCGAATCTCTTCTTGCGTCATTTCTCTTCTCCGATCGCTCAAATGACGTGCAACAACCAGGCGAATGCATCTGCGATTTGCGCCTGCGCATGAACACGGCGTAACTGCTGCACGGTAACACGCTGCTCGTGAGGCACCCGGGTTTCTTTGCTGTCCGGCTTGCGATATTCGAGTTCTAGCTCCAGTGCGCCAGACAACGCGAGTTCTAGAATTCCTCTGTTCACGTGCTTGCTCCTATTTCTCTTCCACCAGAATCGCGTGGCCATCGGGGTCACGCACGAGAAATCCTTTGTGGAAGCCCAACTCTGCATCCGATTCGGATACCACGCCGAAGGATACAAACTTCGCGCTTGCTTTTGAAAATTGTTTAATGGCGGCATCGACGTAACTGGTTACGACTTCGGTCTGCCGATGCAAAACATCGTTGGCATGTTCGTCCGCGGGGAATGGACTGCCGTCGCGGGGCGCCAGGTATTCGAGCAACTCAATGCCTGGTCCTGTGGCAGCTCGCAGAGATGTAATGCGCAGCCGGGCTCCGAAGACGTTGTTAAGGTGCTCCTGTTCGGTGCCGTAGTTTTCACTCTCGCCGGCTATCCGCATGCCGAGCAGGTCGCGATAGAAGTGCAAACTGGTCTCCGTATCGCCGACCACAATGGCGGTGTGGTCGATTCCGAGAAAAAGTTGGCTGGTGGGCCGATGCCATTTTTCCGCTCCCTTATCAGTGGGGAACTGGAGGATTTCCAGCGGATGGCCATCGGGATCTTTGAAGTAGAACGCCCGGATTCCGGCGGCGTTCTTGTTCCAGTCGGGCAAACGTTGAGGACCAGAAGAGGCGTGCTCAACTTTGTTTTGCCGCAACCAGGCGTAGGCCTTATCCATGTCGCTGACGATAATGGCGACGTGCTGGAATGAGCGATCGTTGCTGCGGGCATCGGGCGGGATTGCACGTCCTTTGGCCGCCAGGTATTCGGTCAACTCGATAGATTCGTCTCCAAGTCGCATGCGCACAACTCGCATGCGGAGACCGAAAACGCCCTCCAGGTGTTCATAACTTTCGCCCGCGACCTCGGTATCCGAAATCTTCCGGAAGCTGAGCACCCCGGAGTAAAAGTTTACGGCGCGATCCATGTCGGAGACGGTCATGTTGACCGCATCCAGCGCGGAAATGAGCGAATCGCCGGGTGGCTGGGATTCTGCGATCAGGGTTGCGATCAACAGCAATCCACCCACCAACAGAGGCGAGCGTCGTGATTGACCAGCTTTGCTCATCTTCTACTAGCCCGCGACCGGCTCGGTTTGATGAGAACTGCTTCCGTTCGCGGCATACTCGGCAATGGGGACCGCAAGCCGTTGAAGAAGGTGATCTCCCACGCGCAGCGCATTGGCAATAATCGTCAAAGCCGGATTTACCGCAGCACTGGAGGGGAAGAAACTGCCGTCCACAACGTAAAGATTGCTGAGATCATGCGCTTTGCAATTCGCATCCAGCGCGGAAGTCTTCGGATCATTTCCAAACCGGATCGTGCCGTTCTGGTGGGCTACTCCCGCCAGCGGGATTCGCTGTCCCACGTACAAATTTCTTGCAAACAAGCCCTGGTGGCAGTCGTGGCCGTGAATCGAGCACGTATTCTGCTTCATGGCCCGTTGCAGATGGGCTCTCAGCTGCTCGTGCGCTTTCAGATTGTTAGGTGTGTAAGTCAGCACAATCTCGCCGTCGCGGTTGATCGTGACGCGATTGTTTGGATCCGGCAGGTCTTCTGATGTAAGCCAGAAATCCAGCGAATGTGTCGCCATCAGCTCCAATGTGAACCCAGGCGCGATGGCCGGCGCGCCGGCACGGAGAGTAATCGCATCCAGCTTGCCGACGAAAGAGATATGGCCCATCGGATATTCGAAGTCTTTTGACCCGAAATAAAAATCATTCACCGAGAGCGTTTTTTGAAAGACGGTCGGATTCGGACACTTGGAAATCGCCATCAGAACCGAGTTCGTGTGCCCCATGTAATGGCGGCCGACAATGTCGGAACTGTTTGCCAGCCCGTTCGGGTGTTTGTCGTTTGCAGAGCGCAACAGCAGGGCAGCCGAATTGATTGCCCCGCACGATACAACGATGATGTCGCCGGAATAAGTCTCAACGGCTCCGTCCCGCTCGACAATCACTTGCCGAACCTCGCGACCAGTACTATCCGTTTCCAATCGCCTCACAAGTGCGTTGGTGAGCAGAGTGACATTGGGATATTGGAGTGCTGGGTCAACACAGAGCACCTGGGCGTCGGATTTGGCGTGAACCAGGCATGGAAAGCCGTCGCAAGTATTGCAGCGAATGCACGGACTCAGCCGTGGATTCTTCTCGTCCAGCATGATTCCAAGCGGAGTATGGAATGGCCTCAATCCCGAAGCCGCAAAGTCGTCCGCCAGGTGCTGGAGCCGAGGCTCGTGACTCACCGCCGGCCACGGGTAAGCCTTGCCTGCAGGCGGTTCGGTCGGATCTTCGCCGCGATTGCCGTGCACCTGATACAGATGCTCGGCTTGTGTGTAGTACGGCTCCAGTTCTTCATAACTGATCGGCCAAGCGGGAGAGGTTCCACCGTGGTGCCGAATTTTTCCGAAATCCTGCTGGCGTAGTCGAAACAGCGCAGCGCCATAGAATTTCGTGTTGCCGCCCACGCAATAATTGGTGTGGGGATGCAGTTCCTTCCCGTCCAGGTCGCGCCACAATTCTTGGGTGTTGTACTTGGCATCGACGTTAACGGCTTGCGGGTTCCAGTTGTCCTTCTCGCGGGTGACGTAGTTGCCGCGTTCGAGGATGAGGATCCGCTTGCCTGAAGGAGCCAGATGATAAGCGAGTGTGCCACCCCCGGCTCCCGTCCCGATGATGATCACGTCGAACTGATTGTCGCGGCTCATGACCGTCCCCCTTCGTAGTTCAGGCAATTACTGGTTCATTGCGGACATAGGCGCGCTGGCCGGATTCAGCGGAGCTGTGGCGAAGTTCACGCCGAAGCGTCTGCACCAGATGGTTACGGCACGGTACTTGTTGAGGTCGACGTGAGAGGGCAGTTCGTAGTTCTGGTCGCCGATATTGCCCTTGAGAGCGCCGACTTCCACAAATCCCGCATGCTTCACGGTTTCGCTGTCGCTGGCGTCCTTGGTGGCGACTAGATAAACGTGCACATCAGGTCCGTTGGACGTTTCAAAGTTCGTGAAACGAAGGACGCGCTTTCCGTCCGCCAGCTGGTAAACCGTGGCCTGGCCTGCGCCTTTGTGCGCGACATCGTGAAAATTCCCAGATGAGAGGACCTGCGGGGCGCTGTTTGAGTTCCGGCTTGAACTCAGCGGCGCAGTCGCGAAATTCACGCCGAAACGCTGGCACCAGATGGTGACTGCGTGGTATTTGGCCAGGTCAACGTTGGCGGGAATCTCGTAATTCTGATCGCCGATGTTGCCCTTGAGCGATCCGATTTCACGGAACCCTGCTTTCTTGACCATCTCGCTGTCGGTCGCATCGCTTGCCGCAACTAGATAAACGTGAACATCGGGACCATTCGAAGTTTCAAAGTTGGTGAAGCGTAGAATGCGCTTCCCATCCGGGAGCTCGTGGATACTGGCATTTCCACTGCTATTGTGTGCGACACCATGGAACGAACCGGAAGCGAGAATTGTTTCCGAAACAGTGGTCGCCGAGGTGGGCAGATTTTCATTCACCTTGGCGTTGACGAACAACCGCTCTGGGCGAAAGGTAGCCCAGGCAACAACTGCCGCAAGAATAACTAAACCGTAGATCAGAGTTTTGCGTTTCATTAAATAGTCTCCTTCAGAGTGATTGGTTGTGACAGAGCCTTGTAGTTACAGCGAAAAATGCAGCGCTTATCGTTATCGTGGTGAAGCTTGGCGCAAAAGACCGCGTGTTTGCCGCGCAGCCACAGGTACGCTTGCGCGGCGAGGAGCATGCCGAGCGGAGGCGCGGTGAAGTAAAGCCAGAGCGCGTTCCAGATACGTCCCGAGGCCGCCGATGCGAACGTGCGCGCCGGGCTCATGCTCATCCCCGACAGCGGCGCCTCAAGGGTGATGTAAGTCGCGACCAGTGCGCCGGCGATCACTCCTGTGAATCGAGCGATCCGCGCCGAGTTTGAAACATTCAGGATCATGGTCATCATCAGGAACGAAATCACCAGCTCTGCGACAAAAGCCACGCCAGTGCCGTTTCCCCCTGGGACGGTTGCGGCATAGCGCACGTTCTCGTGGGCAATCGCTTCTCCCCACAGCAACGTGCTCAGAACAACTCCGAGAGCCCCGCCTAGGAATTGCGCGACGACGTAGAACGCCGCGTCCCAGGGCTCAACTTTTCCCAGCCGAAAGAAGGTAAGCGTTACGGAGGGATTCAAATGTGCGCCCGATTGTTTACCCCATGGCGAGTAGATGAGAACAATTGCCGTCAATCCCATGGCGATGCCGGTCAGGGCGCGTCTGAGAAAGGCGCTGGGAATCATCTGCCGAGCGATAGAGCCTGGGTGCTGCAGCAAGACCGTGAAGCTGCATGCCGAGACCATGAACAGGCCCAGGCATGCGGTTTCGATCAGATACTCTGGCCAGTGACGGCTAGCGGCCGAGATCGCGCCCGGGCGCCAGGTTCGGCTTACGGCCCGTGCCTCGGCACTTTTCGCCGACTCAGGCCTTGCTTCGCTCTTGACCGTTGTTTGCATTCGTCCATCGGATTCCGTTGCGGCTCTTTGGTGACAAAACGATCAGAGAATTCACCAATGGGGTATCCGGGCAGCTCAGACCGTCACTTTTTGTCGCGATCCGCATCGCATGGATGGAGTTGGCCAACTTAATGAAGAATTTCACATTCCGACATGGCGGAGAGGTAGAAATCAGCTGCCGCGAGGTGGTACGGGAACTTTCAAACTACATAGACGAAGAGGTGGATCCCCGTCTACGCCGCCAGATTGAGCAACATCTTGCCTGCTGCACGCACTGCACCGCAATTTACGACGGTGTTCGAAATGTGGTCACGTTGATTGGCGACGATCGTAGTTTCGAGTTACCCGCAGGTTTCAGTCAGCGACTTCGGGTAAGGTTATACAGCTCAGATTAAAGGGGTGAGCTCCGGGAATCAGAACGGCCGCACTTTTTGGTACTCCCTGCCACGGATCCAGGCTCCGTCGAAGCCGGGCGCTAACGCATCACGCATCTGCAGCCGAGCGCGGGACAATCTCGTCTTTACGTTGGCCTCCGAGATTCCGAGTACTTGGGCGGTTTCACTGATGCTGAGATGCTGTATGTCGCGCAAGATCAGCACGGTTCGATATTTCTCTGGCAGCGACTCCAGCGCCTTGGTCAGCGCCTTTCGCAGTTGTTTCTGTTCCAGTGCCTCGGACGGGATTTCCCGCCAGTCGGCAAAATCTTTCGGAATGTAGTCGCCTTCCTCGCTCGCCTGACTGTTATCGATGGAGTCGTACAGGTGGCGCCGGTCCTTCCGCAGTTTCATTTTCGCTTCATTAATCGAGATCTGGATGATCCAGGTACTGAACTTCGATTCCTGGCGAAAGCGTGAAAGATTCTTAAACGCTTTCAGCACAGCTTCCTGCGCCACATCTTCTGCATCCGCCTCATTCTTGAGGAGCGAGAACGCCGACAGGTAGATCACGCGCTCGTACGGTCGGACCAGGTCATAAAAAAGCGAAACGTCGCCCCCTTGGATACGCCGAATAAGTTCTGCTTCGTTTCTCTCTGATTCGGGTGCAAGAACCTGGGTTGCAGATTCTCGCCCTAAGGAGCCAGCAGCCTTTGCTCCAGCCCCGGTCTTCTGAGTGTCGCTTTCATTGAGCAGCATAGACATTAAACTGCCTGCCCCAAGGCGAGTCGTTTTACAGAGTCGAAGCGTAAGACGGAGTACTTCGCCACAAGATGCAGGAAATTTGTGATAGTAGAGAGCGACGGAGTTCCGCAAAGAAGAAAGTTGCGCGCGACCGCGGTTCAGCCCTGCTCAGTACGGCGGGCCGATTGGTTATAGCCTTTTCTGGCGAATGCGGGCCATGACGTCTGTGACGATCGGCTCGACTTTATCCGCCGGCAGCGTGAAGGAATCACTGTCCGTCACAATTCGAATCGTTTTCCGGGTGCTGTCCACAATGACCTGGCAGGCTTTGCATTCGTTAAGATGGGCCTCAAGCTTTGCTCGCAATTCGGGGCCAGCCGCGCCGTCCAGGTAATCGCCGAATTCGGCCAAAAACTCAGCGCAACTGAGCATTGGAACTCCTGTTCTCAGTGCGAATGAAATGCGGAGCAAGGCTTTCGCGCAACATCAGGCGTCCGCGTAACAGCCGGGCCTTCAAGGCCGGAATGCTCAGCCCGAGTGCGGCCGCCGCTTGTTCGGTCGAGAGCTGGTTGATGTCGCGTAAAAGCACTGCCACACGGTATTTTGGCGGCAAACGGAGGACAGCCTCTCTCACAAGATCATTCCTTTCAGAGGCGGCAAGAAGTTGTTCCGGGTTTTCAGCCCAGCTCTGAATTTGTCTTGGCCGAAAGCCCTCATCATCGGCGACCTCGTCCAAAGATTCAGACGGCCTGCGCTGGCGCAGAAGATCAGTCCCGGTGTTTATTGCAACGCTTATGAGCCACGTCGAAAATTTCGATCGCCCCTCAAACTTGCTGATGTTCTCGAAAGCCTTCAAAAAGACCTCCTGGGTAGCATCCCGGGCATCGTCAGTACCCCCCAATATGCCCGCAAGGGTGCTGAAAACCCGCCTTGAGTGGCGGCGCACCAGGTCTTCGAATGCGTCCCTGTCGCCATTCTGAACTCGCGCGACAAATGGGACGTCGGCATCTTCGGGTCGGGTCTCATCGAACGTGAGACGGGATGGCGCAGCAGAACGATGCAAATCTTTTGGGCTGAAGATGCGCCGAGGAGGGAAATCAGGCGCGGCGCCTAGGCCGAACTGCAGCGTGTTCAGGAAGTTGGTCAATGCAGCCATGGTGACGGCTTCGACGATCTGAACCTCTGTAAACCCATGCGCTTGCAGCGCTCCGGGATCGAACTTGCCTGGCGAAACCGCGGCTGGAAGCGCTAGCTTGCGTACTTCATTGAGCAAGGCAACATCCGCCGCAGACATGTCGGGCGGATACTCTCCTTGGACGACCTGGTCCGAGTGTTCGGCAGATACACCCAAGACGCTCAACATTTGACCATGAACCGCAACGAAGTAGGTGTTCCCGTTGGCCGCCGAGATTGCCAACAAAATATTCTCTTTCCGGATGCGACTCAGGACGTCTTCGGCGATCAGGATCTGCTCTAGGGCCTCAGCTTCCGCCTCCACCACGTCAGGCCGGAGCATCTGCTCGGCGAAGATGTTAGGAACGAATCCAAAATGCTCACGGAAAAGTGCACCAACTCGGAACCCGCTCGCAGGGGCCACCCTGGTCTGGAGGTACGGTCCCAGCGTCTCGGTGTATTCCAAATTCGCCGCAAAAGAGGGCGAAGCAGGGGGAATTCCTGAAGCAGGTTGCCATTCAGCATCAGGACACAGTGCATATGCTAGCGTGCAAAGCATTTGGCTCAAAGCAATCGTCTGGACAGCTTCAAGGACCGCTGGGTCGTCAAAGCCGGCTGCCTTGAGAGCCTCAACGTCGCGCCTCGAAAACCATGGCGCATAGCGGGCGAGTTTTTGCGCGAACGCAACAAGCGCAGAATCGTTTTCTGACTGGTTGGAAGAGGTGCCCGGATCGATTGCCCGACAGCAGTCATTCTGCCAGGCGCTCGCCACTGTCCGGAAAAGACAATCTTTATGCCGTCTGCTGAGACCGCCTTCTTGAGTCGCAATGGCCTGGATGAGCCGCTGCTCCGCTTGAATGGCCCTCGCCAATGCCTGCTGTGCGGCGAAAACCTTAGGCACGAAAGAGTAGGGTGCCACCTGGGCTGAATATGCTGGACTTGCCGCGTTTCCCCCCATAAGAATGGCCTATGAGTATATCGCGGGACTGACGTCGTTCCGACCGTGTACCCTTGGCGAGTTAGGCCAGAATAAACCTGAATGTACAAACGCCATGGGTGTGAGTGGGAGTAATCCCGTGGTATAAATGTTCCCACTGCTTGGGGAGCGATCAAAATGGCTTATCTCCGAAACCAGCCTTATGACGAAAAAGACTTTCCTGCCTTCGCTGCCATCCGGGAGCAGTTCGGATTTCTACCTAATTTTTTCCCTGAACAAACGGCACGCCCGGACATGGTCGACGCCGAAATAGCCATGACCGCCAATCTGGTCGTGAAAGAAGGAGCACTTGAGCGCAGGCAAAAGGAATACATTTTCTTGGTTTGCTCCGCGGCTAATCTCAGCACGTATTGCGTTACTGCCCATTGTGAAATCGTTCGCATGCTCAAACTTGAGGGGCCTGAACCGGAGCAGATCGCCATCGATCATGTGCACGCAAAGATCCCAATCGCTGACAAAGGATTGCTAAACTTCTGTACGAAGCTGAATAGCCAGCCATCGAAGGTTGGACCTGACGATATCCAAGCACTGCGCACGTTCGGATTTACGGAGCAGCAGATTTTGGAGGCCATTCTCATAGTTGGCTGGGCCAAGTTCGCGAACACAGTCGCGTTTGGGCTCGGAACCGTGCCTGATTTTCACAATCGAAGAATCGCCGAAGAACTGGGAAAGGCCCGCGCGGCTGAACGGGAAGCCCAGATGCGCGCGGCCGGCTAGAGCAGCAGCTACTGTTCTGAGCCAGCACTCCGAGGGAACGCAGGTTACCTTCAGCGCTTCTTGCGCTGCCGGCCCGAGAGGTGATGATTCAACTTTTTGTAGAGATTCTGACCGGCGCTCGCCGGCAGTTCGAAGGCTCTACCGTCCCCGACAAGCTTCACGACATTGCGCGTGCCATCGAGCACCGCGCTGCAGTGTGAGCAGTTCTTGAAATGCGACGCAAGAACGGCACGCAGTTCAGAATCAACTTCGTTGTCCAGATAGTTTGAGATCTGGCGCCATACTTCTTCGCAATCGATTTCTATAGGTTCCTTTGGCATCGTACTGTCCAGGTGTAGCCGCGGATCGGTCTCCGCTCTGCTTCTGCTATAAAGGTTGATCTCACATTCAGGTCCTTCTCTCAAGGCGTCGTCAAAATCAAGGCTGCCGATTTGAGTTCGTTTAAACAATCCGTGTGGTCCTTGATCGTCTCCTGCGCACTGAACCACGAGGTGCGCCAGTTCGCCTGCCCGATATCTCTTCTAAAACGTCACCCGGCGGCATTTGCGGAGGAACGTCGCGATTATCGAAGTAGATGGCGATTTTCCACTGCCCGTCAGCATCTTTTTGCCATATCTCCAGGTACCGCGTGCGCGTGATAATCGGAGCGCCGCCCTTCTTGGGTATAAGCGTGAGCTGATGCCAGCCCCAATCGAAAGCCCAAGGCCTGTTAACGCGAATGGAAATGATAGTAACCGCCAGCTGGGCCTTGTAACTTGCAAACAGCTCATTCAATCGATGCTTCAGCACTGCCGGTGCTTCAGGGCCATAAAACGATGCAAGCCCGACTGACATGTCGTTATATGCATCTCCAAAAACGGACAGCACTCCGTCCACATCTCCTTCTTTATATGCATCCCGCAGCTTTGTCTTTGCCAGCCGAATGGCGTAGCTGTCGTCCATTTCGCTTATCTCCTAGCACACGGCTGTTGCTTGCCGCAATTGCGCGGCCCGATCAAATCGACCTAGGGGCGAATTCCCGTAATATTCAGGCGGATTCGATAAAGCCCGGTTTTCGCACAAAGATACAAGGTTTTGCCGTCATCGTCACCCCAGGCCATATTGTGCGGGTGCTCTGGCCCAATGATATCGACGAGGCAGAATTCGGTCTCAAGAGCCACAAAGCCGAGCGCGAAAGCAGAGGAGAGATAGCACGTGGGGAGTTGCGCGGCATCACCATAGAAATCGAAAAAAACAGAACCTTCACCTTCAGAATTAAGCACTCTCCAGCTACTAGCTCGGCACCCATGTCGTGAAGCTAGCCCGGCAACAACAAACAAGTGGCCCTGCCGCAATATTTCTAGCTGAGATGGCGTCCAGTCTGGGCTTTCGGGGGTAATGAGCAACCGCTCAATTACTCTCGGCGGAAAATGCCGAGAGTAGGGTGACCTTGCGAATCACGCTGCGCCTTTAGGCAGCACAGACAGTGGGCCTTGAGGGGAAGAACAACATCCCTTTCGTGCTTGCCATTCGTATCTAGTCGGCAGTGGTTCTGAGAGTATCTTGATACCATCGGGTTTAAGTTTGTAACTTTCGGGACGCGGATCGCTGGCCTTTGTGACAGTGAGTTCCACCCACTGGTATTTTCGGAACCGCTGATCTTCGGATTCCACCGTCTCCACTCCATGCTTTCTGAGCAGAAGAACGGCATCCTTTACGCCAGCATCAAGGTGATTCAGTGCGTGATCCTGCACATTCAATAAGTTAGCATTGGCCGCTAAGCATTTGCCATTCCTTTTTTGGTTCAAATGTATTTTATCGAACATAGAGGCAAACTGTTTCACATTTGCTGCCATCCGAATAACGCCACCTCGCTTAAAGGCCCCTGCGTAACCCTCAGAAAAGGAGCGGAAGCATGTTCCCTCGTAAGCACCACACCGAGACTCCAATTGAGCAGATCTTTCGCCAAGTAATAGGCCGCAAGATGAAGCGAATCGAGAGGCGCATCCTCTTACGCAAACCGAAGGTCAAACCTAAAGCGACCTAAATTCAAACTGCACCACTACCGAATTGTTCGCATTCGCATCTTCTCCTGAGACGCTGGCGAAGTGCTCTTCCGACCTAGAAGCGAATCGCAATTGGCAATGCAACACCCCAAGTTGAACTCGAAGCTAAGAAAGTGGGATT
>QIAR01000318.1 GCA_003225595.1 Acidobacteriota bacterium
GGATCATGCGCCGAATTCTTATGCTTATCTGCATTGTTGTGTTTGCCACAACCACCGCACCGCAGTCGGCCTCCGGCCAGTACACGCAGTCTAAACCAGCGCCAGCGCAAATCGAGGATCGGAAGCAAGTTGAGGCCAGCAACCCTAAATCTGAGGAGCAGGACGAGCCAATTGCAGCCATGAAGGCCGATCTGCAAAGGATGCGAGTCATTCTGAACCAGATGCGGACGAACCTGGCGTTCGTGCAGAACACGGCTACGCCTTTGAAGCATCAGTTCGAACTGGAGAACGAGATGTGGCAAGTAGTCCTCGATCGCATGGATCGCCGTATTCAGGAGATGGAGCGCGGGCGTGGTGCGAAGCCAGAGCGCTGAGTTGGGCAAAGCTTGAACCACAGAGAACACAGAGGACCACAGAGAAGACTTAGCGATGAGTTGGGAAAAGCTTGAACCACAGAGAATACAGAGAACCACAGAGAAGACTTAGCGATGAGTTGGGAAAAGCTTGAACCACAGAGAATACAGAGAACCACAGAGAAGACTTGCCGTCTGACAACCCGTTTTCTCTGAATGACATCGTAGGTGTGGAAGTCCGCGTTGTTGAAAGTTCGGCCAACATGGGTTTCATAGCACGTGTCCTTTCTATACTGCTTTTGCCTACGATTGCCATCGCCCAGGCACCGTCATTTCGTTGTGATTCCGCAAAGAGTACAGTCGAGGATTGCGGCCTCCTAGCTCAGATTGAACCTACGCAGATTGAACCGGCGCAGAATCTCGCTTCGCGTGGAAGCGCCGCATCTACTCCGAATCTTTTCAATCAGAGTGCAGTATGGGAAGCGAGTACCAAAAGACCTTCAGGCGCGACAAACGGAAACGTTAATGCTATTGAGAGTCTGCTCGCTCCGCAGCCGATCCGAAAACAAGGTTTTCATTGGAAACGAGCGTTGTATGAATCCTTTGTCTTCCTTTCGATCGAGCACGCGTACGTGGTGCACGACGACTTCAGATGGGTTGTCATTGAGAACGGCGTACCGTTCAATCATTATTGGCGCGATTACAAGCAGTCGCTCTCCTCGTGGGTGCATTCCGGATGGGATGACGGCGACCCCGCGCTCTATAGCTACCTGGGCCATCCTCTCCAGGGAGCGATGACGAGCTACATCCAGATACAAAATGACCCGCAAGGGGAGAAACTGGAGTTTTCCAATACCAAGGCGTACTGGCGTAGCCGCCTTAAGGCGACATTGTGGAATGCGGTTTACAGCACGCAATGGAACATCGGGCCGCTAAGTGAAATGACGGTCGAGAAATATGGCACACGCGCACGGCCACCATGGAACCACGACGGGAGCTGGCCGTGTCATGAGAAAAATTGTTTCACCGGCGTGGGACAAGTGGACCTGGTAATCACGCCGGTTGGCGGGCTGGGCTGGGTATTAATGGAGGACTTGTTGGACAAGCACATCGCACGCCGGGTGGAAAGTGCCACGCGCAACCGGTTCCTGGTTGACTTCACGCGTTGTGCCCTGAATCCCATTCGCGGTGGAGCCAACATTCTCCACGGAAAGCGGCCCTGGTATCGTGCCTCGCGTGATGACAGAGAATGATTCGACAAGGCACCCCCCACGTGGGCGACGGAGCTACACATTGCTGGCGCACAGACCAGTGGGCGCGCAAGCTAGGTAATTCACTAGGTATTCACCACAAGAAAGTTTGCTGCCGAGTTGCACTGAAGAAAAATCATGAACACACTTGCTCGATTCGGGGCAGCGACCCGAATGGTCAGTCTGACTCTGCTGCTGTTCGTTGCCTGTGCAGCTTCGGCCCAGGAACATGCTGCCCCAGTCGGAAAGAAAGGAAACTGGGACATCAGCCCCTGGATTGCTAGCGCAACCGGTGAAGAGAACCGAGATTCTCTGACAGAAGCGCAAATTTGGACCGCCGGGGTGTTCATCGGAAAAGTGATCACAGGTGAAATCGGCAGCGGTTGGCGGCGCGGCAGCCTGGAGTACGGATTTGATCTGATCCCTGCATTCGTGACATCGAAAACTGAAACTGTATACGGCGGCGGTTTTGATCCGCTCGTATTGCGGTGGAACTTTAGCCGCCGTACAGGTCGCTTTGCGCCGTACATCGAGCTAGGGGGAGGCGGTGTATTAACTACGGCGAATCTGCCCCCGGGGGATACTTCGAGCTTTAACTTTATGGCGAGGGGTGGCGGGGGGATCGACATATTCACCAAAAGCCGGCAATCATTGGATGTTGGTTTACGATGGTGGCACATTTCAAACGCCAATCTGGGTTTGAGAAATCCAGAGTTTAACGGTTTGCAAATCAGCCTCGGCTACCACTGGTTCAAATAAGCGAGGCTGCATTGCCTTCGAATTTAGTGAGGCTGCTCAAGTTGGTCTCCCGGCCAAGGCTGCTTGGCATCGGTCTCTGCCTGTCACTGATTCGGAACGACCTTCGCGGCCCTGAAGGGCCGCTCTTCCACGTGCTGCGCGCATGCGCCAGTTTTTCCGCAGCCTGTTTCAGGTGCGCCGTACGCTTGATCTGGCGTCACTTACAGCACGGCTGAAGTCGTGCCCTTCCCGAAATATGCAGTGGCCGGAGTTTTTCAGCAGCCTGTGAAGCCGTGCCCTTCCCGGCAACTTGTGAAGCTGGGATATTGCAAAGGACTTTAATGCAGCGCTGAAGCGAATTCAGGGTTGAAGAACTCTCCACTCAAAATCAGAGTTCTTCCGCCCCCTGTGCAAACAAAGAGAAGCACGCAGCCGGCTGGGTGACCGTTATGCAAGCTGAGAGCTGATAGCTGATAGCTAACAGCTACCTCTTTCTCTCGTCCCTCTCGATCACGCCGTCCTTGATGTGGATCACGCGGTGGGCGTACTCGGCGATGTCATGTTCATGCGTGACCAGCACGATGTTGTTGCCCTCGGCGTGCAGGCGGTCGAACACCGCCATGATCTCATTGCCAGTCTGCGAGTCGAGGTTGCCGGTGGGCTCGTCCGCCAGGATGATTGAAGGTCGGTTGACCAGGGCGCGCGCGATGGCCACTCGCTGCCGCTGTCCGCCGGAGAGCTCGTTTGGCTTGTGCATCATGCGCGACTCCATGCCCACGGATTTCAGCGCATCTTTGGCGCGTTCGGCGCGCTCTTCCGCGGGCATGCCGGCGTAAATCAACGGCAGTTCAACGTTGTGCAGTGCGGTGGCGCGGGCCAGCAGATTGAATGTCTGGAAGACGAAGCCGATTTCCTTGTTGCGAATGCGCGCCAGTTCATCGTCGTCCAGTTCGCTGACCAGTTGATTATTCAGCCAGTAGCGGCCTTTGGTGGGGGTGTCCAGGCAGCCGATCAGGTTCATCAGAGTGGACTTTCCTGAGCCGGAAGGTCCCATGATCGCCACGTACTCGTTGCGCTGAATGCGCAGGTTCACCCCGCGCAGCGCCTGGACCTGCTGCTCGGTCGGTGCAGATCATGCACGAGTCGGGCGGCGCTGAGACCGTGGGCTGGTTGATGCTGACGACTTGTGCCGTTGCCATGCCTTTCTCCTTGTCCTCTCCGGACACACCCGCTCCAATCTTCTTCTTCTGCGGTCCGCCGGCCTTTATTGGACGGCCTACGCCGGCGAAAGTTATGAGCCTTCTTCTTGCTTCTTCGGGGCCGAATTATCTACTTTGATGCTGGCCCCGGGGCGCAGCGTGCGCAGTACTTTGTAGCTGCCGGTGATGATCTGATCGCCTTCCTTCAGGCCCTTCAGCACTTCGATATCAGTAGTTCCGGTCACGCCGGTTTCAACCGGCACGAATTCCGCCTTCTTGTTGCGGATCACGAAGACGCCCTGGAGTTCCTCGTCCTTTTTGTCTTTGGATGCTTCCTTCTGCGGGGCTGCGGCCTGCACCGCCCCCTGGTCTGCATTCTTTTGTTCCAGGTCCGACCGGCGGCGGACGGTAAGCGCCTGGATGGGGATCGTCAACGCATTCTTCCGCGTGGCAGTGGTGATTTTAGCCGTGGCAGAAAGTCCGGGCCGGAGGTCCTCTGGGGGATCCTGCACCGTGACCACTACCTTGAAGTCCTTCGCCTCCTGGCTAGTGCTGGTCTGTTGCGCGGTAGCCACTCCCGTGGAGCGAACGATGGCGTTGTTGCCAATCTCAGTCACCGCGCCGTGAAAGACTTTTTTGGGAATCGCGTCGATGGTGACTTCGGCTAGCTGTCCCATATTCACGTTCACAATGTCGGTCTCGTCGACTTTGACTTCAGCGGTGATCACCGACATGTCGGCAATCGTCATCAGTGTGCTTCCTGGTGAATTCTGAATTCCGATTACCACGGTCTCGCCTTCGCGGACCGGCAAATTCGTAATCATGCCGTCGAATGGCGCCTGATAGGTCGTTTTCTGGAGCACATCGGAAGCTCGCGTCAAAGTGGCGCGATTCTGGGTGATGTGGCGTTCAGCAGAATCCTGCTGGGCCTTGGCTTGCGCAATCCGCGCCTCAGCCTGCGCCAGACCCGCTTCAGCCGTTTCCCAGGCAGCTTTCCGGCTGTCGTACTCCGACTTGGCGATCAAGGCTTCTTTGTACAAACCCTCAGCGCGGTCCCAGTCCAGTTTGGTGCGGTTGGCATCCGCCTTAGCGCGGTTCAAGTCGGCAATTGCCGTTTTCAGGGCCGCCTCTGCCGCAATCGCATCGGTCCGAGAAGCCTCAACCGAAGCTCGAGTCGCCGCCACATCGGCCGAGGACTGCACGTTCTCCAATTGGGCAAGCAATCGCCCTCTCTTGACTCGGTCGCCTTCTTTTACGTAAAGCTTCACGATCTTTCCAAAGGCATTGGCGCCGACGTTCACGTAAGTCTTCGGCTTGATCTCGCCTGACGCGCTCACAATCGATGACAAATCCTGGCGCTGCGTGTTGCCGGTCTGAACCGTAACCACGTTCTTGCGGCTTTGGTAAACCGTGAAACCCACGATCACAAATAGGAGGACGGCTACGCCCGCGCCAATTGCAATTTTCTTCCAAGTCTTCATTGCTTCCCTGTCACAGCATGTTCGGGCAGGATGGCTGGCCAGTCGCCCTGACCGCACGCAGCCCTGTTCCACTCTGCACACAAACCGGCTCAGCGCGGAGACACCAACACACCCCTGTTTCCCGGGGTGACAGGGTGCACCTCATCAGATACGGGGCCGACGCCAGGAAAGTTCCAAACGCCGGGCACGACACGGGTTAACCAGCCATAAAAACGGAATGCGACCGCGGGAGCTTCATGCTACGCTGTAATTATATCTTGGCACCCCGCAAAGCATGTACCAAGTTGCTAACCCGCGTGGGGTGACTCGCCTGACGGCCCCCTAGCCCCACACTTGCTCCCTCCTGGCATGGCTTCGCCTTGCCTTAGTGCATCCAAATACATACAATTATCCGAGCGAAAGTGCGCGTGAGGAGTACTCCCATCATGTTCCGGGTAGGTTTCCCTTTTCGTGTTTTTCTCTTTTTTGCTTTTCTAATCGTTCTGGTCTGGCTGCTCGGTTCCCACGCGGCGGCGCAGCAAAGCAAATCCGATAATGGCAACCAGGCGGCTTCAGACAGTTCTCAGGGCCAAGGACAGGAAGCGGACCCTCTCAAGCGTTCGATCACTGAAAAGCAGAAAAAACAAAACGCCAAATCGCTGAAACAGGAACTAAGCAAGACTTATAAGAAATGGATGGACGAAGACGTCCGGTGGATTATCACCGACGAAGAGCGCGCCGCCTTCAAGCAGCTCTCCAATGACGAAGAGCGCGACCAATTCATTGAGGCGTTTTGGCAGCGCCGCGACCCGACCCCAGATACCGTAGAGAATGAGTTCAAAGAAGAACACTACCGTCGTATGGCGTATGCCAACGAGCACTTCCCAGCCGGCATCCCGGGCTGGAAGACCGATCGCGGGCAGATGTATATCAAGTTCGGCCCGCCGGATGAGATTGAGTCGCACCCGTCGGGCGGCTCCTACCAACGCCCGATGGATGAAGGCGGGGGACAGACGTCTACATTCCCGTTCGAACAGTGGCGCTACCGGTATCTCGAGGACATCGGTCAGGAAGTCATCATTGAGTTTGTAGACACCTGCATGTGCGGTGACTACCACATGACCATGGACCGCTCGGAAAAGGACGCACTGCTTTATGTGCCTGGCGCCGGCGCGACCCTATATGAGCAGATGGGCATGAGGAGCAAAGTCGACCGCTTTACTGGGAGTGGCGTGGAGAGGCTCGGCTCCAGCCCCTTCAACAAGGACTTGCAATCGAAACAGTTTGATCGTCTGGAGCAGTTTGCCAAGCTGAGCAAGCCTCCCGCTGTCAAGTTCAAGGACCTGGAAGAAGTGGTGAGCCACAAGATCAGCGTGAATCTGATGCCCTTTGATGTGCGCGCTGACTTTGTGAAAGTGACCGGCGATACGGTGCTGGTTCCCGTAACCCTTCAGGTAAAGAACCGCGATATCACCTTCCAAAACAAAGATGGAGTGCAGCGCGGCACAGTGAATATCTTCGGACGAGTCACAACCCTTAGCGGGCGCATCGCTCAAACCTTCGAGGACACGGTACAAGCCGATATTCCCGCCGAACTGCTGCCCAAGACGGCGGAGAATTCGCAGATCTACTGGAAGGCGCTTCCGTTGCGGCCCGGCCGGTATCGCTTCGACATCGTGGTTAAAGACGTCAACGGCGACCGGGTAGGAACCTGGAGCCGGGGGATTGTTGTGCCGGAATTTAGCGAGGATCGCCTGGCGGCCTCTTCACTGATTGTGGCGGACATGATGGAGGCAGTTCCCTCGAAGAATGTAGGTACCGGCAGTTTTGTGATTGGGACGACTAAAGTAAGACCACGCGTGCCGCCCGCCGATGGCAAGCCGGTCAGCTTCAAACGCAACCAGAAAATGAACTTCTGGATGCAGGTCTACAATCTGACAGTGGATGAGAAGACGCACAAGCCTTCGGCCACGGTTGAATACAACGTGGTGAACATGGCCAACAACAAACCCGTGGTGCACACGGTGGAGTCTACAGACGCGATGGGCAATGTCGGCGACCAAGTGACCCTGGAAAAGACCATGGCCGCCGCCAATCTGCAACCCGGCCTTTACCGGATCCAGATCAAGGTGAACGACAACGTTTCCAAGCAGACGGTGGATCCCTCGGCGACTTTCGCCGTGGAGTAGTAACACCCTGCTTTCGGTCTTCCACGAGGGGGATCAATGTTCCGTAAGCTCGGGTTCTTGGTAGTAGCGCTGGGCCTGGTGCTTCCGGCATCGGCTGCAGGGAAGCCGGGCTCTATCTCGGGATACGTGCGCAACGCGAGCGGCATCCCGCAAATGGGCGCGGTCGTAGAAGTTCTTGGCTCGGCTGCGCGGACCTTGAAGTTCTTCACTGACGAACACGGCTTCTACTCCGCTGCGGGATTGATTCCCGGCCTCTACAGTGTCAAGGTTTCCGCTCCTTCCTTCCTGCCAGCATTGCGTGAGCGGGTCGGACTGCACCCAGGCTCGAGCGTGATAGTAAATGTCACGCTGAGTACCTTGTTCGAAGCGATCCAATTAACGCCTCGCCGGGGAGTCGGTGACGAGGATGACTGGAAATGGACGCTTCGTGCCGCATCGAATCGCCCCATCCTGCGAATGCTCGATGATGGCTCGCCGGTCGTTGCTTCGCAGGCCGAGAAAGATGATCATGACCTGAAAGGTAGCCTCTCGTTTGTAGCGGGTTCGCCATCGGAAGGTTATGGCGGGTCCTCCGACATGAGCACGGGGTTTTCGGTGGAGCATTCGATCTTCTCTTCGGGTACACTCTCCCTTCATGGCAATGTCGGTTACGGCAGTAGTTCTCCTACCGCAGTCCTGCGTACCTCTTACTCGCACAAGCTGGCGAACGGATCGGAGCCAGAAGTGGCATTCACGATCCGCCGCCTGGCATCGCCTGGTGTGAACCTGCGCAATGCGACCCTCCAGGCTCTTGCGCTGACCACTTCTGACGAGTTTAGCTTCGGGAACATTCTCGAACTCAAGTTTGGCAGCGAGCTGCAGACGATCCAGTTCATGGGCCGGGTGAATGCGTTTCGTCCCTTCGGCGCGGCAGACCTGCATCTCTCGCCAAATACGGTATTGGAGTACCAGTACGCGAGCGCGCTGCCGAACAGCCGATTGGAGAAAGGATTCGATTCTGCTCCCGCCGACCTGACCGAATCCGAGCCTCGCGTGAGCATTGCAGATTTCGCGCCCTCACTGCAGAAGGCGCACCATCAGGAAGTCTCGCTCTCGCGCCGTCTGGGTAAGAACAATCTGCAAGTGGCGGTTTACTCTGATCGCGTTGCCAATCCAGCCCTGACGGGCGTTGGGGACATGGCCGCGAACAGTGAAATATTACCTGATCTTTATTCTGGGACTTTCACTTATCAAGGAAGAGATCTGCAAACGCGCGGCCTGCGAGTGGTGCTGCAACGCAAGCTGGCGGCTGATCTCACTGCGACTCTCGATTACGCTTACGGCGGCGTACTGGATCTGGCCAGAACAGATGTGGAATTGCAGGACGCGCGCCAATGGCTGGATGTAGAGCGTCGCCATGCTGTAGCCGCCAAGCTTAGCGGGACAGTGCCGCATGCCCAAACCCATTGGATCGCGTCTTACCGCTGGGTCAATGGACAAGCCCTAACCCCGGTAGATATGTTCAATTCCTCCGCCGGTCAGGCGGATGCCTACCTCAACCTTTTTGTTCGACAGCCGATTCCTCTTGGCTTCCTGCCGTGGCGTATGGAAGCAGTCATTGATATACGCAACCTGATGGCCCAAGGATATGTTCCCGTAGTTGGACAGGATGGCCGCACAGTCTATCTAGTGCAGTCCGCGCGTGCGGTGCGAGGCGGAGTCGCGTTTACCTTTTAGCTGGGACCACGAAGGACACCCTTCGGCCATCCCCCTCGGCTTCGCTCGGGCTTCGGCTGGAATGGGGCAGGCGAGCTCTGGGACACGAGAGAACCGTTAGTGTTCCTTAGCGAACCTTAGTCTCCTTCGCGGTCACAGGCTGAGTCAGGTGTACTTGAAGGGGGATCAGGCGGCTCGTTTCCGCCACCAATTCCTTTTCTTTTTCTTTTTGGGAGGCGCTGGCTCTTCGAAAACCGGTTCGTCGCGGAGGCCGAGAAAGCCGGCGGCTTGGTACCGCACGGGTCCCTTAGTCGCGAATGCCAATTCGGCTGCTGCCTTTTTCGGTTCCAAGCCCACCAGCAAAACTCTATCACTTACGGGCGCCGGTAGGATCAGAATGCTTGGCTGCCTTAGTCTGAGGGCGGCATCCAAGGGTTCTTCTCCCTCTCGAATCTCGGCGGCGCCCCGTTTGTATCTGCTAACAATGGCTTCCGCCGTTTCGTCATCGAAAGCGATCCAGCGCACCATGTGCAATCCCCAGCTTTTACCTGCCACGTCTACCGGTAAGATTCTCTGTACCGACGAAGTGTTGTTATTT
>QIAR01000319.1 GCA_003225595.1 Acidobacteriota bacterium
GTCATTGAGAAGACGCTGAAGACATCCGGAACCGGCAGGAACTGGAATAGCGTCACCAAGCTGCTCGAGATTGCGGAGAGGCTGGAAGCTTCCCCATAATCCGCGCTCATGTGGGAGGGCTCGACCCGGGCCCGAGTTTTTCAACACTCTCTTAAGAGTGCGAAGAACGCTGATGACCTCGGGCAGGCCACTGCTGAATACGACAAAGCGCCTCTGATCCCGCCACCACTACCGTCACCTCTGCCATCCAGGAAATCCGGAAGTGCCCGAAGTTGTGCATGTCCGAGATCACCGCGCTGGCGTAGATTGCCGCCGTTGACTTGGCCCCCCATCCACCCTAACATTACCGGTCGAAGGGAGTGCCTCCCCATTTGCTCGGCCAAATCATCTCGCATTACCGCGTTCTCGAGAAGTTGGGGGGCGGCGGGATGGGTGTGGTTTACAAGGCCGAGGACCTGAAGCTCCACCGTTTCGTTGCTCTGAAGTTCCTGCCCGATGAAGTAGCTAAAGATCCCGAAGCTCTCAGCCGCTTTCAACGCGAAGCCCAGGCCACATCTGCTCTGAACCACCCGAACATCTGCACGATTCACGACATTGACGAATACGAGGGCCAACCCTTTATCGCTATGGAGCTACTGGAAGGCCAGACGCTACGGGAATGGATTGCCTACGGCGGAGGAGCCCTGCCAAGGCCGCCCTTGCACGGGCCGTTTGCGGCTGACCAGTTGTTCGCCCTCGCGATCCAGATTGCCGACGCATTGGACGCGGCGCACCAAAAGAGCATTATCCATCGCGACATCAAGCCGGCGAACATCTTCGTTACGACGCGGGGGCAGGCGAAGATTCTGGATTTTGGCTTGGCGAAGCTAGTACCGGCAGGGTGGCCGGGGGCGGGAAAACTATCACCAGGGGCTACAGCGGCGCCGACTTGGATTGGGGAATCGAACCTTACCAGCCCAGGCGTGGCCATGGGCACGGCGGCCTATATGTCCCCCGAGCAGGCGCGAGGCCTGGAACTCGACGCCCGGACCGACTTATTCTCTTTCGGGGCTGTGCTATATGAGATGGCCACAGGCCGCCAAGCGTTCGTCGGCAACACCGCTGCTTCCCTTTTTGACGCCCTTCTCCACGAAGCACCGACTTCTCCGGTTCGGCTGAATCCGGAACTACCCGCCGAATTGGAACGGATCGTCAGCAAGGCGCTGGAGAAAGACCGGGAGGTACGTTACCAGGTTGCCTCCGAAATGCGCGCCGATCTCAGACGTCTGAAGCGGGACACGGAAACTGTGCGTGCGGTCATGGCGGGAGCGCCCTCAGGCGAGCGGGCGGTTGCACCCCAGGCCACGGGGACTCTCCCTGTTGTGCCCGTAAAGAAGTCGCGATGGGCAATAGCCCTTGCTGGTGCAGTGGGAGCAGTTCTGCTGTTGGCTGTGGTCGGGTGGTACTTCTGGGATCTCGTGGAGTGGCGGCGGCCCGAACTGAAGCAGTTTCAACTCACTAGCAATTCCTTGGAAACACCGGCGACGACCGCCGCTGCCATCTCCCCAGATGGTAAGTACCTTGCCTACGCCGACGAGACCGGCATCAACCTGCGACTTATCGGGACGGGAGAGACGCACGTTTCTCCTACTCCAGCCGGCTCCAGGATATTCAGGCTTTCTTGGTTCCCTGACGGGACCAAGTTGCTCGCGAGTGCAGTCGACAAAGCCAATGTGTCCAGCATTTGGTCGATCTCCATCCTGGGAGGTGCGCCCCGCCGGCTTCGCGAGAATGCTAGTGAGGCGTCCGCTTCCCCCGACGGATCCCACATTGCCTTTACGAGCGGCAACAGCCAAGAAATCTGGCTAATGGGCGCAAATGGAGAGGAACCGCAGCGAATTGTTGCCGGCGCTGAAGGAGACAGTTTTCAAGGGCCGCTGTGGTTTGCCGATGGGCAGCGTGTTGCGTACGCGAGAGGCCATTCCGTTGCAGGCGAGTTGGCCATCACGGTGGAGTCGCACGGCGTGAAAACGGGCCAGGCCACCACCGTTTTTGCAGATCCGAGGTTCACAAGCGGTTGCCTTCTGCCGGACGGACGCATGATCTATTCTGTGTCCGAACCGCCACCGAAGCAAAATGACGCCAATTTATGGGAGATCAAAATTGATGCGCGGACCGGACAAGCCGCAAGTCGCCCTCGAAGAATCACCAATTGGGCTGGTTTTACGCTTTCCGGTCTCAGCGTAACGGCAGATGGCAAGCGTCTCGCTTTCTTGAAGGGAACCTCTCAGGCTGACGTCTATGTGGGAGAGCTTGAAAAAAACGGAGCGCGGCTGAAGATGCCGCGGCGCTTGACCCTCGATGATCGGAATGATTTCCCCACAGCCTGGACGCCTGACAGCCGGGCGGTGTTATTTTTCTCGGATCGGAATGGCAAGTGGGACATCTTCAAACAGGCCTTGGACAAGCGCACTGCCGAAGCCATCGTTGAGGGATCGCAGAATTATGTCTTGCCTCGCGTGAGCGCGGATGGCGCCTCGATCTTGTACCACGCGTCCCTCAAGAGCGAGTTGTTTAGCTGGTCTGAGCCAGCCAACTTGATGCGGGTTCCCATTTTGGGTGGGCCTCCTCAGTTGCTGCGCTATGAGCCGAGCCTTTACGACATCCGCTGCGCTCGTCTTCCGGCGAGGCTGTGCGTCCTCAGCGAGCGAGAGCCGAGGCACCAGGTCTTTTACGGCTTTGACCTCGTGCAGGGCAAGGGGCGTGAGCTGACTAGGATTGATGTTAACCCGGCAGTAGGCGGTTATCACTGGGACGTCTCGCCTGACGGTTCCCGCATTGCGGTCACGATGGGCAGCGAACGGGAGAGCCGTATTCGTATCCTTTCTTTAGTTGGGGGGGTGCGCGATGTCGTTGTCAACGGATGGAGTGGCTTTCAGTCCCTGGATTGGTCGGCGGACGGAAAGGGACTGTACGCTTCCAGTCAATCGGCACAAGCCGCGACTCTTCTTTATAGCGATCTGGAAGGTCACGCCCAAGTTCTGTGGCAGCAGGACGGTATCTTCAAGACTTGGGGCATACCTTCTCCGGACGGCCGACATCTTGCTTTTCTAGAATGGACCTCAGCCAACAATGTCTGGATGATCGAGAACTTTTGAGGCCCCAGCGGCACGCTCGGGGATGAAATCCCACGTGGGAGGGCTCGACCCCGCGCTCGACCCGGGAGCCCATGCTTCTCCCGCCTTTGGCCCGCCCAACCACTTTGTCTTTATGAAGATGCGACCATCGTACGTACATAATTAGCAGTATATGATCGCAAGTGCAAAATGTTCCACGTGGAACACTGAACGCCAGAGACGAAGTTGATATGGGCTATTGACTCTTCGCTTGGCTGAATGCTGACTGCTAATTGCTTCCTACTCCCACTCAATCGTCCCCGGCGGCTTTGAGGTCACGTCGTACACCACGCGATTGACTCCCTTCACTTCATTCACGATTCGGCTGGAGATCGTCTTCAGCACTTCATACGGCAGCGGGACCCAGTCGGCGGTCATGCCGTCTTCCGAATGCACGGCGCGAATGGCGCAGGTGTACGCGTAGGTCCGCTGGTCGCCCATGACTCCCACCGACATCACTGGCAAAAGCACCGCGAACGACTGCCAGATTTTAGTGTAGAGACCAGCCTTCTTGATTTCGCTAACGACGATGTCGTCGCAGTGGCGCAGGATGGCGAGCCGCTCGGGTGTGACCTCGCCCAGAATTCGCACGGCGAGTCCGGGTCCAGGAAAAGGCTGGCGCTGAAGAATCTCCTCCGGCATTCCGAGGTCGCGGCCGATCTTGCGGACTTCGTCCTTAAACAAATCCTTTAAGGGTTCGATCAGCTTGAGCTTCATTTTCTCGGGCAGTCCACCTACGTTGTGATGAGTCTTGATAGTCTGCGACGGCCCGCGAACGGAACGCGATTCGATCACGTCGGGATACAGCGTTCCCTGCACCAGCCATTGAACCTCGCCTTCTTCCTTCTCGATGCGATGAGCCTCCTTATCGAAAACCGAGATGAATTCGTTGCCGATGATCTTCCGCTTCTTCTCCGGATCGGTCACACCTTTGAGCTTGCTGAGAAAGCGCTCCGTCGCATCCACCGCGACCAGATGCAGCCCCGAATTGTCACGCAGCGTCCGCTGAACTTTCTCAAACTCGTCCTTTCGCAGCACGCCGTTGTTGACAAAAATACAGGTCAGATGCGAAGGACCCTGCCCGTCGCGCAGTGCTCGATCGACCAGAGTTGCAGCCACTGCGGAGTCCACGCCGCCTGAAAGCGCGCAGATGGCGTGTCCCTGGCCGACTGTATTTCGCACATTCGCAACTGTGGCATCGATGAAATGCTGCGGCGTCCAGGAAGGCTTCGCGCCACAAATATTAAATACGAAATTGCGCAGGATCTCTGTACCAAGCCTGGTGTGGTGCACTTCGGGGTGAAACTGCACAGCCCACATCTTGCTCTCGACATTCTCGATGGCGGCCGCTGCGTTTGGCGACCGGGCAATGAGTTGGAAGCCAGCAGGCAGTTCTACGGCCTCGTCACCGTGCGACATCCAAACCGCCAGCACCTTGGGCAAACCACGGAAGAGTTCTGACTCCGCAACTTTCTCGATCGTGGCATGGCCATACTCGCGTTTCTCGGCCGCGCGTACTTTTCCTCCCAGCTCATGAACCATGAATTGCAGCCCGTAGCAGATACCGAGCACGGGGACGCCGAATTGGAGCACACGCGGATCAGCAGGCGGAGCGTCCGCGTCGTAAACCGAACACGGGCCACCGGAGAGAATGATGCCTAACGGCGAGTAGCTGCCGATCTCCTCCAAGCTAGCGGTGCAAGGGAGAACAACCGAGAAAACGTTCTGTTCGCGGATACGGCGCGCGATAAGTTGCGAATACTGCGCACCGAAGTCGAGGACGACGATGGATTGGGTTTCCACGGACGAGTCTCTCAAATTGGCAGGATAGTGTAAAGCGGAAATGTGACACGCGCTAGCCGTGAGATTTCACCCGTCAATGCATTTCGCGCCGGTAAGCCGCGCCTCCACGCGAGTTCTGTAAGGTATCTTGCTACGTCTCCTTACCTGGCATGAGCCCCGCTTCAAGATAACGCTTCCGCAGTAGGAGGACTGAGAGGAATGTCACTCATGATGTCATCATCCGACTGGGGCCTGAGAGCTGGAGCGTGAAAGGATTGCGTACCTTCTGGCCCGGTGGGCTGGGCAGTAACTTCACGCTCCGGCGGAGAATCTCGCTGTTCCACAATGCATACGTAACCCGCGAGTCGCCCCACGTACAGGAAATCCGCCACCGCGAAATAAAGCAAGGTCACCAGCAATACACCGCCGAGGACAACGCCGATAGGCAGTATCCCTGCAAATGCCATGGGAAAGGCGACGACAGTGGTCGCAGCGATGAACGCGAGAATGTGGGCCAGAGAAAACCAGAATCCGACAGCTACGACTGGTCCTAGGTGTTCGCGACAGAGAACCACCGCAGCAGCGATCGCGCCGAATGTGTCCTGGTTGTCGCGCATCACGAACACGGACGCCAGCGATAGAAACCAGTTCAGCACCGACCACATCAACCAGACCAATACAAATAACGGCACAAACAGCAGGAAAACCAGGCCGGGCTGCGGGTCGGCATCCGAGAAAAGGAATCCTGCCAGAATAGCCGCTGCCACGACACCCAGTGAAGTCGCCAGAATCAATGCGACCCGCAGCAGATTTAGCGCCATTAGTGAGCGCATCGACGAGTGTTGTTTTCCAGTCTGCGGGGAACGCAAGCGGCTTGCGTCGGGAACGTCATCCCTGCGAGGAGTGAACCAATCAAGCAGCGCCTTCAGTGTGGCCGCCCGTCCGAGCGATGCAGCTACGGTCCAGCCCAACGCTAAAGTAAAAAACAATACGATAGTGGCCATGACGAAGCGGAAAGCGCTTCCATGAAAGATGTGAGTTATGGCCTGAGAGACCAATAATGGTTGGCGACTGCGCAGCAACAGCAAGTCACCGACGCTGACAGGCAGAGTGTCCAAATACTCCAGGAGAGACAGGCCGAGCAGTAAAGAGGTGGCAGCACCGAAACTCCAGCGCCACGCAATTTCCCCGAGAGGGAGCGCCGGTTCCCGGAACACGGCCCGGAAACCTTCGAGCGTAGGAGAGTGCGGCTTCATCAGAACCGAAAATAGAGAACTGGCGAGGTACCTCCACCATCGTTAACGGATAACGACGTTCACCAGCTTGCCGGGGACGAGAATCACTTTGTCCACTTGCTTGCCATTCAAGGCGGCGCGCACCTTTTCATCGGCTAGGGCGCGCTCACGGACGAACTCCTCCTCGGCATCCGCGGGCACCACGAGGCGGCTGCGCAACTTGCCATTGATCTGCACAGGAATTTCGATCTCTTCTTCTTTCGCCAGCGCGGGATCGTACTTCGGCCACGGCTCACGGAGCAGGTTGCCCTTCTCGCCCAGCATCTCCCAAAGTTCGTGAGCGAGATAAGGAGCAAAGGGAGCGAGCAAGAGAACGAGGTTACGAGCAAGCTCCCTCCTTAGAGGAGGAGGAAGCCCTCTTTTCCCGGGCATTTCATAATCAATTCCCGGTGCAGCCTTGATCGTGTTTACTAACTCCATTACCGCCGCAATTGAAGTATTGAAGTGCCACCGACCCTCGAAGTCCTCAGTCACGCGTTTTATCGTCTGATGAAATTTTCTTTGCACGGCTCGCGCTTCCGGAAATAAATCGGAGGGAACAGGCGCATTCCACTCGGACTGATCACTGTTGAGGCATAGTTTGAACTTCACTAACCTGAGCGCTCGAGCCAGAAAACGAGAGATGCCCTCGACGCCCTCATCTTGCCAGTCAAGTTCGCGGTCCGGCGATGTTGCAAAAAGCGTGTACACCCGAGTACTGTCTGCGCCATACCGTGCGACCATCTCGTCCGGCGTGACCACGTTCCCCAAGCTCTTGGACATCTTTGCGCCATCTTTGATGACCATGCCCTGAGTAAAGAGGCGCTGCACTGGCTCATCGTTCCGCACTAGTCCCATATCGCGCATGACCTTGGTCCAGAAGCGCGAATAGATAAGGTGCAATATCGCGTGCTCAACACCACCGATGTACTGATCAATCGGGAACCAGTAGGCAACGGTCTTGCTGTCGAACGGAGCCTTCTCATTGTGCGCGTCGGTGTAGCGGTAGAAATACCAGGACGAGTCAACGAACGTGTCCATGGTGTCGGTCTCGCGTTTCGCCGGTCCGCCACATTTAGGACACGTGGTGTTCAGAAATTCCGGCACGCGCGAGAGCGGTGAACCGCCGGTTAGCGTGATATCAACCTTGTCCGGCAAGATCACTGGGAGATCTTTCTCCGGCACTGGAACAATCCCGTCTTTATCGCAATAGATGATGGGGATCGGCGTACCCCAATAGCGCTGGCGCGAGATGCCCCAGTCTTTTAGCCGGTAACTGACCGTGGCAATGCCGAAGCCTTGCTCTTCGGCATGCTTCGACATTCTCTTGATCGCTTCTTCGCAACTAAGACCGCTGAATGGGCCGGAACTCACCAGCGTGCCATCCAGCGTTGTGAAAGGAAGCGGCGGCTCAACCACGGTTTCTTCCGGGTCGGTTGCTCGGGGAAGTATCACTATGCGGATTTGCAATTTGTATTTCTTCGCGAATTCGTAGTCGCGCTCGTCATGCGCGGGTACGGACATAATCGCGCCGGTGCCGTAATCCATGAGGATGTAATTTGCAATCCAGATGGGCACCTTTTCGCCGTTATACGGATTAATCGCGCAGCGTCCGGTATTGACGCCGTGCTTGTCGATGGCGCCGACGTCGCCAACTTCTTTCGCCTTACGCTGCTCCGCAATCAACTGGTCGACTTGCCTGCGCAAATCGGGGTTGCTCGCGGTCAAGTCCGCCACGATGGGATGCTCGGGCGCAAGTTGTATCGAAGTCGCGCCATAGATCGTGTCCACGCGGGTGGTGAAAACGCTGATATTCGAACCGGTGCCACCCTCGAGCTTGAAATTCACCAACGTGCCTTCACTGCGGCCAATCCAGTTACGCTGCATGAGGCGCACTTTTTCCGGCCAGTCCTCGAGCTTGTCCAAATCGCGGAGCAATTCCTCGGCGTATTTAGTGATTCGCAAGAACCACTGCTCGAGTTCGCGCTGCTCGACAAGCGTATCTTCGTGCCGCCAGCAACAGCCGTTGACGACTTGCTCATTGGCCAGCACCGTCGCGCACTGCGGACACCAGTTGACCTTGCTCTTCTTGCGATAGGCCAATCCGCGCTCGTAGAACTTGAGGAAGAACCACTGGTTCCAGCGGTAGTACTCCGGCAAACAGGTCGTGACCTCACGCGACCAGTCGTAGGCGAACCCAAGGCGCTTCATCTGCGCCTTCATATTGTCGATATTGTGCAAGGTCCACTCGCGCGGCGGCACGTTGTTCGAAATGGCCGCATTTTCCGCCGGCAAACCGAACGAATCCCACCCCATGGGATGGAGCACGTTGTAGCCGTTCATCCACATGTAGCGGGCGAGCGCGTCGCCGATCGCATAATTACGAACGTGGCCCATGTGAAGCACACCCGAAGGATAAGGCAGCATTTCCAACACGTAATACTTGGGCAATGTGGAGGCGGCTTCGGCGCGATAAAGAGAATCGTCCTGCTGCCAACGCTCATACCACTTCGTCTCGATGCGCTGAGGGTGGTAGCGCTCGTCGTCGCGGTAGTCGCGGGTAGCGGGTTTGTCGTCGTGCGGCATGAGAAACAAGAAGTTCTAAGCATCAATTCTACAACGAGGGCCGAATCACCACTCATTCGTGTTCACGAGACGCAGCTTGCTACGTCTCGCCTGGGATCAATGCGTGGTTTTGCGGAGACGCAGCAAGCTGCGTCTCTACCGGGCGGTTTGGTTTTTCGGATTGTCTTTGTCGTGGATCCAGTTCGCTGGGTTATTTTGAATATAATCGCGCACGGCGTTGACTGAGGCATTTGTCCTGAGCACATGGTCATAGAATCTCGGTTGCCATGCGAAGTTCTGGAATCCATGTGCCTTACACAAACGAGTCACGCCTGACTTGTAAGAGCGGA
>QIAR01000804.1 GCA_003225595.1 Acidobacteriota bacterium
CGCAGCTGGGAGAATCTCTCGGTTCCGTACAAAAGTTTGATGCCCCCCTTGAGCAGGCTACGACGAATTCGCTTGAAGCATTGCAGGCTTACAGTTTGGCACAGCAACAGCGAGCGCGTGGAGCAGACGAAGATGAGGCGATTCCATTTCTCAAGCGCGCGATTGAGTTGGACCCGAACTTCGCAATGGCTTACGCCACTCTGGGTACCGTCTACGGCCAGACTATTGGCCCCCCCAACGTCGACCTCTCAATTAAGTATCTCAAGAAAGCGTTTGAGTTGCGCGATCGCGTAAGCGAGCGGGAAAAGCTCTATCTTGCATCGCGGTATTACGAAAGTGTGACTCGCGAGCTGGACAAGGCGATCGAAGGCTATGAACTGTATAAATCGACCTATCCGCGAGACTCAAGGCCTTACAACAATTTAGCCGCAATCTACAGGGATATCGGGAACTATGAAGAAGCTGCTGAGAATGCTCGCGAAGCCATACGGTTAAGACCGGACCACATCTTCCCGTATGCCTTACTAGCGAGCGCATATGTTGGCCTTAACCGGTGGCAGGAAGCTAAGGCAATATGCGAAAAAGCAATTGCGGAGAAGCTGGATGGGCCAGGCATTCGCTGGAAAATGTACATAATTGCTTTCATCGAAAATGATGCCGCTGCCATGCAGCGGCAACTGGAATGGGCAAAGAGCAAGGGGGAAGGAACGCGAGTCCCCTTTTTTCAAGCTCTGGTCGCGGCCTACTGGGGAAAACTGCACCAGTCTCGCAAGTTTTTTAGCCAGGCCATTGAAATCCGGCGCGCTGACCACGACGAGGAAGCCGCTTCGTCGTTGACGATTCAACAGGCACGGATTGATGCACAGTTCGGGTTCCTCAGGCGCGCAAAAGATCAAGCCATTTCGACAGCGGGGGCGATCCCGCAAAGCGACAAAGACGTCGCGGCCGTTACTCTGGCCCTCGTCGGGGAAGCTGACCGCGCACAAGCACTGGTGAACGAATTAGAGAAGCGTTTCCCCCAGGATACGTGTTTGAACAACGTCCTTGCGCCAAGTGTCCACGCCGCCATCGAAATAAATCGAAACAATGCAAACCGTGCTATTGAGCTGTTGCGGTCCACGGTCCCTTACGAACTGGGGGCTAATGCAGACTTCTTGCCTATCTACCTTAGGGGGCTAGCCTACCTGCGGATGCGAGCCGGGAAAGAGGCGGCTGCCGAGTTCCAGAAGATTCTTGATCACCGGGGAGCCGCTCCGCTTTCTGTCCTCCACGTGCTGGCGCTTTCTGTCCTCCACGTGCTGGCGCAACCTGGTCTGGCGCGCGCATACGCTCTTCAGGGTGACACAGCAAAAAGCCGAACCGCCTACCAGGACTTCTTTGCCCTCTGGAAAGACGCCGATCCGGACATCCCCATTCTGAAGCAAGCCAAGGCGGAGTACGCAAAGCTGAAATGAGTTTGGCTTCCCGAAATCTTTAGCCACTTCACAACTGGGCGAGAGGCTTGGAGGGAGGCGCCGAGTGAAACCTTCCAACAGTTGCATGATGATAAAAGATTGCCTTGTGCTCGCCAATTTCGTCAATTGTGCAGATGTTGGGATGATCGAGTGCGGAGGCAACTTGGCTTCCCGCTGAAAACGTTCCAATGCTTGGTGATCCTTCGCCATCCCGTCGGGTCGATGGAACTGACTTGAGAAGCTTGGCGGCAGGGGGATGGGTGTTTACGAAGGCCGAGGACATTAGGTTAGATACGTCGCGCTGACGTTCTTGCCCGACAGAGGCGGATTTTTGCATAAGAAGTTCAAAGAAATGCTTCGAGATAAAGAATGATTCGCAAGCTTAGTCCAAAACACA
>QIAR01000320.1 GCA_003225595.1 Acidobacteriota bacterium
ATCTCTTCCCGTGCTGTCATGCACTTCTTGCGCCTGCCTGGTTATCAGGATCAGGCTGCCGAGTTCCTTGAAGCACTGTCTTCGTTCATTCGCACAAAGGGCGTTGACATGTTGATTCCCGCAACCGATGCTGCCCTTTCCGCCATTTCGCAGCATTACGATGCGCTAATTCCACTGTTGCACGTAGCGTGTCCGCCGCCACCTATCGTAAACCGCGTTCTGCACAAAGAAGCGACCCTGGTGGTCGCGCAGCGATGCGGGATTCGAGTTCCTCGGGAGTTCGTAATCTCTACGGTAAAAGATCTCGAAACGTTCCTCGAAAATCTGACCTTTCCAGTGGTGGCCAAGCCGCGGCAAAAGAGCTCTGCCGAGGCATTCAAAGTCCGCTACTTTCATTCTGAGGCGGACCTCTCCGAAGCTCTGACCACCGGTGCACTAGGTGAAGCACTCCTGCAGGAGTACTGCCCGGGGGAAGGTGTCGGGGTAGAGATGCTTCTGCACCAAGGCGAATGTGTTGCGGCTTTCCAGCACCGGCGGTTGAAAGAGATGCCCCACACCGGCGGCGTGGCGGTGGTGGCAATTGCCGAGCCTCTCGACCCAGAACTGCGGAGAACGGCGCTGGCTCTTCTCCGTGGCCTGGAGTGGGAGGGTGTCGCCATGGTGGAATTTCGCTACGATCGCATTCATGGTACCGCTGCCCTGATGGAGGTTAACGGCCGATACTGGGGCACGCTGTCCCTGCCTATCCATGCCGGAGTCGACTTCCCTCGCTACCAGTGGCAGCTAGCGCACGGAGAGCAGCCGGACGTGCCATCTTCATACAATGTGGGCATGCGATGGCGCTGGAGTGCCGGATATTTGCGGCGGCTGCATGCTGTATTTTTGGGCTCTCTGAAGCCAAATGCCGCTGGCTCCGCCCTTCGCAAGGACCTTTTCTCGGCTCCGTTTGATCTTGCACCTTCGGTTGGGGACGCAATTTGGGATTGGTCCGATCCCATGGCGGCCCTCACGGAGCTATATCGTACGGTGAAAGGCTTGGCCAGCTCAGATCTCAGGGCGGTCACAAAAAGAGCATTGCCCCGTTCCGTGGTCTCTGCCTTGCAGAGCTACAAACGGCTTGGTGGGGGCGAGCGATCCGTTTATATCAGAATGCGTCTGCTACGTGCTCTGGGCTTGCACAACGATCGGAAGAGCAAAATCCCCCCTGATGCTCGCCGCCTGGTATTCATCTGTCATGGGAACATCATGCGCAGCCCGATGTCGGAAGCGCTTTTCAAGCAGTTCGCTTCAGACTGCCACCAGCGCGGCGTCTCGGTCATTTCGGCCGGCGTGAATGCAGTCCCGGGACGCAGTGTCGACCCTCGTGCCTTGAAAGTGGCCCGAGAATTCGGAATCGTGCTGGACAATCATCGGGCGCAACTCCTGACACCGGGTATGGTTGAGCAAGCCGACGTTATCTTCGCGATGGACCGTGAGAACGAAGCCTTGGTTCGGGCGCGCTACCCGCAATCGGCGCACAAGGTATTCATGCTGAGCGCGTACGCAGACGTGTCTTACCACCAGTTAGAAATCCCAGATCCCTATTGGGGCGATGAAGCTGAGGTCCGTCGCTGCTACCGGATTCTCGAGGGATGTATTCATAATTTGGCAAAGAGTCTGTTCCCGGACGCGCGAAGCGATAGCTCCAAAGCCCGTGAGCTCTCAACGTCGATCTAAATTGGTTGGGGGGAGAAAGTGCCGCGAATTTTTCGTGCTGTCGGGGAAGCTTCGAGGATTTTATTGGGGCGAAAACCGGCTGGTCGGGCACTCACGGTATTTCCCGACGACATCTTTATCGTCTCCTATCCCAGGTCGGGAAACACTTGGACTAGGTTTCTGATTGGAAATTTGGTTTACCACGACGACCCGGTCACCTTCGCCAATGTTGAAGCTCGAATTCCTGAAATCTATCTTTTCCCCGATCGGATCCTGCGCAGCCTGTCTCGGCCTCGCATTTTGAAAAGTCACGAGTGTTTCGACCCCAGATATAAGCGGACGATTTATATCGTTCGCGATCCGAGGGACGTAGCTGTCTCCTATTACCATTATGCAATCAAGCGGAAAAGAATTGAGGAAGGTTATCCTCTGGATCATTTTGTGCCGCGATTCATAGCTGCAGAATTTGACATTGCATGGAATTGGGCCGCCGGATGGAATGATCACGTGATGAGCTGGCTATGCCTACGCCAGGGCAGCATTGGTTTCCTGCTCCTTCGCTATGAAGACATGCTGCAGAACACCGCGAACGAATTGGCCAAAGTAGCTTCTTTCCTGCAAATCGAACCGACTCCTGAAAAGCTGACACAAGCCATCGAGCTGAGTTCGGCCGACCACATGCGCAAACTGGAGAAAAAGCAGCAAGGTGATTGGGCATTGACCAAGGCTACCCGTCATGACAAGCCCTTCGTGCGCGCAGCCACTTTCGGCGGCTGGAGATCAGCTCTTTCCCCCAAGTCAGTGGAGGCTATCGAATCTGCTTGGGGACCCGTCATGCGCAATCTGGGGTACGCGTTGAGCGCAGACTCACCAGTGTTGCCTCCCGCGAACATCGAGACCGTAGGTTACGGCGGATAGAAAATCAGGGCCCTTTTTTTTGAAGGGAGCTGTAATCAGGTGAGCGGGGCTAGTCTTTCTTATCCGCACCGACGTTTTGAACTTCGCGCCGCCTCGCCGAATCCGTTTGGCCCTTCTCATCTATGCTCAGGGGCGGTTCCGATCCCTCCTGCGTTTCCAGCGACGATTTTCCATGGAGCTTAAGGTTGATCCTGTGCAGGATGTCCCAAGCGCCTTTCGGGAGCCGCGCCCGCAACCATTCTTTCCCCTGTTGGGCATGATGCACACTTCGAAGATATGCACTTCCGAGGCTGAATGGCCGGGCGAAATGATAATTCACGTAGTGCCCGGCCTGAGCCGCCCAGCGTGCCTTGTAGCCGGGCTCACCTGCGAGGAAATCATATTTTCTTACGCCTTCTTCGATCAGTTGCTTCATGACATGTCCTCGCAAGACAAAGCCCACTCTATCGGAGGATCGCTCGGAATCGAAACCCTCCTGAAGCTGAAACACAGTACTTCCGTGACGAAATGCATATTGCACGGCGACGATTGTGCCATTCAGTTCCAGCACCCATAACTCCAGCCGACCACGGGCCAGCAGCAAACGACTTAGTTCGTAATAGAATCGTCGTCGCTCCTCTGACTCAAAGCTCCCCGGCTCACCCGCTGCTTGCCAGCGCGCCTGGTGCAACTGGAAGAGCGCTTCCAGAACCGCAGGCAACTCACTCTCTTGGGTGCAACGGTACATCCGCGTCTGGTAACGCTTCTCCAGTCTTCGCGTGTAGCGGCCCAGATTCTTCTGATCCTCGCTCGAAAGCTGCTCAAGATATGTTTCCCAATTGCCGGGCAACGGAATCGCCGAGGCGACGCGTTGATGCTGCAGCGCCGTCCACTCCTGCTTCTGCAGATATCGCAAAAGGCTGCCCGCTGCGGGCGACTCAGGCGGCAGGGTATTGAGTTCGCAGAAATCCCAAGTACGCTTTTGTTCTTCGAGGTAATGAAGAAGAGCTCCCGCAAACCGTTCTTCCCAGCCGGGCCGGACCAGCATATCCAGGCTATCGGAATCTCCGCTGCCATCTCCCATCAGGTGAAGCTTGATCAATGACACCGGACCCACGACGCGGTGACGCTCCAGAGACAAAGTGGCCAAGGCAACCAGTTGCGAGTGATCACATTGCGAGGGATCATAGAACGCCAGAACCAAGAGTTGACGCCCCCCACCGAATGCACGCCACCAAGACGACAACCATTCCCAGCTACAAAATGTTGTAGCTAGGGGATAGGCGGACAACAACTCTTCCCAGGCGGGCACTAGATTTTGTAAGTCATCCAGATCATGGTAGGCCCGAACCTGGAGGCCGTGAGTCTCCGCGCTCATAGGCGGCGCCCCAGGAATGCGCAGTCCAGATTCCAGCGAAGGCCATCCACATTTTTGGTCGGGCGAATGCGGCGCATGCAAAGCGGGTTCTGCTTCTTTCGAACCGCCCCGCCGTCGGTAGTCACGGCTGTCTGATATCCGATTTGAGCGCTCATCTCCACTGTTCGTCCCTTCCAATGAGGAGAGAGCGCAGGACAAGGGTAGGAAAAATGCACAATGGGCGAGTTTAACGCTTGTTCCAGCCTGCGCTTCGATTCGGCGAACTCGGTGTGCAAGTCCTCATCTCTCACATACGCCATATTGGGATGCGTCATCGTATGCGAACCCACGATGTGGCCCTTCTGCACTAGCCCGCGCACCTGATCCCAGGTCATCATTGGGCTTCCGGTTGTGGCGCTAGGCGCCGCCTCCAGTTCGCGTTCAATTCCCCTTACAAACTGCTCCTGAGTGGCCCCCGCGAGTTGACAGCAATCATCGCACGCCTTCAGAAAGGCGCGATCACGCTCCCCAAAGTTCTTGAGCGGCCAAATGGTTCCATTCGATTCATCCCAATTGTTCTTCTTCGTGGTGTAGAACGCGTATCGCAAACGCGAGGGCCACGGTAGCTTCGCATTCTCGATGCAGTCCACTGTTACGTAGAAAGTCGCGGGCACACCG
>QIAR01000806.1 GCA_003225595.1 Acidobacteriota bacterium
CGGCGGTTCCTGAACGTGTATGTGAACGAAGAGGACATCCGCTTCCTGGGTGGCTCGAGCTATGCCTTCCATGACGGAGATGAGGTCCTGTTGGTGCCGTCGATCGCCGGCGGCGCTCCAGATGAAAACGCAAGAGTGCATCGACGGCTTGAAAGCAGTTGAACTGTTCGATTCCATCGTCCCGGCTAAGGGGAAGCTTGTTTTTCGGAAACGCGCAAAGTAAGCACCGGACATTCAGCGAGCTGCGCGACCTTTTCCGCAACCGACCCGAAGACCAGATGTTCCAATCCGGTCGCGCCGCGGGTCGCGACGACGCGACACAGGGAGCGCGTCTATGTGGATGGCGACATCCATACGAACAGCGTGGAATCCGCATGCGCGGCATTATCGGTACGTGGCATCGTTTGAGCGCGAAGCATCTGCCTGCTTACCTCGACGAAATGACGTGGCGTTTCAACAACCGACAGAATCCGTTTCTGTTTCGTGACACGATGCTCAAACTCATTGCGTCATCCAATTTGGAGTACAAACAGCTAACACAAGCAGCGTAACTTCATCCACTTTCTAAACCGTGATTGTGGCTTCGCTAGTTGAAGTTCATAGAAACTGTAATTCTTGGCGACTGTTAGACCCCTCACAATATTGTGAGACAGAGTGGCCTGCGTGGTGAATCTTCTCTTCGAATAGTCCTCATAAAATATGTCGCATTTGGTTTCCAGCGGACTCAGGTCAGATGTTTTCGCTCTATTCTTTATTTCTTCTACCATCAGCAGTTCTAGATCGTAGACTCCGTATGGTGCCTCTTTGCCTTCTTCTGGCGCACTGATGTAAATAGTTACCGCGCTTCTGTGCCCATGTCGTATCTGCGGGATTTCTGAGAACTCCGCAATCCCAGATTTAAAGCGTATTTCTCTGATTTGCACTTTGAACGCTTCTGTACCGCCATCGTTGCACAGCATCATTTTCCGATCACGAACTCCTGGGTCGTGACCGAATGGCGCTGGTCTCTTGTCGAATTCAATTGTGATCCGTGGATCGCGATCAGTTGTTTGGAAATGATGTCTGACTTCACCATGGGCAATCACTCTGCCAGCCCCTACCGATAATCGCTTGGTCCTAATACCAACGGTCTGCACAATGGCCCATATCACAACGTAAACGAACACAGATGACAGGAAACCAATCCACCCCACGTATGGCAGTTGTCTTGCCAATGAGAGCTATAAGGGCGCCTAGTGCCCCCACAAATACACTCCAAATGAGAACTTTCCAACCAGAAGGAAAAACGCTCCAAAGCCAATTCCCACGTATTCCCCAGTCCAACCAACGAGCACTCCAATGCTGCCGCTCAGCCATCGCGCACACCTCCGCGTTGTTGCCTCGAATGATCTCCGAATACTGAAAACATATTCGGGAGACCATGCGCCTAACGCGCAAATGCTACTGTTTTTTCATATCCTGCGGCAAATGCACAATCCCGGCAATTTTCGTGGAGTAAGTAATCAGAAAGCTGCTGGCATTTCCTCCACCTTCACCGACACTATGGTTCCGGAGATAGGAATGGTGGATATCGAATCGGAATGGACAGCGCAAGATCGGGAACAGGGGGCGTCCGGGGGACCGATTCGGGTTTTCCTCCGCCCAGGTTAGCGCCCAAAACCGGGGCGCGAACCTGGGGCACCGGCAGAGGTGGGACCGTCTTCACCTCTGCGCTGATAGATTCCATCCTTTGCGCGGCGCAAAGGATGAGGTGCCCGGCAGGAACCGATATTAAGTTGATAGTG
>QIAR01000805.1 GCA_003225595.1 Acidobacteriota bacterium
TGGGCCGAGGATGTGTGCGATCACGAGGTAGTCGAGTCCATCCAGTTGCTGGCGAAAAGCGAAGGTATTTTCACGGAGACCGCAGGCGGTGTGACTGTCGGCGTGGCACGCAAGCTTTATCGCCAGGACCGCATCTTGCCGGACGAGATCACGGTACTGTGCATCACCGGTAACGGTTTGAAAACTACAGACGTGCTCGCGGG
>QIAR01000342.1 GCA_003225595.1 Acidobacteriota bacterium
ATACTTGGTTAATGGGTTAAATTGCCAGGAATCCAAGGATCGCCGACGGTTGTTAGCACTCAACTCCAGCGAGTGCTGATTATACAAACCTTAGCGCGTGATTGTCAAGGGGCGGGCAAAATCCCGTAGGATTCCCGGCGGTGGCCGGATCCGGCCGCTTCGAGCGAAAGCACTCGGCACGATTGTGGCCTAGCCGTGACGGTAAGACCCATCTCGGACTCCCAATCGGACCCGTTATTAGACGTCCCTCGGTTACCGGACAACTTGTAATTCCCGTCTCGCTTCGTTCCGCAAGCGCGTCGGAGCGGCCTTTGCATCGGTACTTGGAGCACTGCTGAGGTGACACTGGCCGCCAGTTTGCTTAGAATCTGGGCACGGCTATGAAGAAGTTCTCTCGGAGAATTGCCCTAATCGTCATGCCGCTAATGCTGGTGCTAACAGCGGCAGCCGTGGAAAACACATCCAAGCTCGACTTCCTGGTATTGAAGGACTCGAACGGCAAACCGGTGCGCAACGCCAGTGTGGTTCTGCATCCGGTGAACAGCCACGGAAAGCAGGAACGAGGCGGTTTGCAGCTCAAAACCGACGCCGATGGGAAAACCAGTTTCGATGGTGCTCCCTATGGCAAGCTTCGTATTCAGGTGCTGGCTCCGGGTTTTCAGACGTTCGGCGCGGATTATGAGGTCAACCAGCCGAGCATGGAGATCACTATCAAGCTGAAGCGTCCGCAGGAGCAGTACTCGATTTACCAAAATGAGCAGAAGGAAAAGAAGCCGCAATGACAAAATTGACCATTGACGGATTTGAGGCTTGCAGATTTTAGATTGGAGATTTGAGATTTCAGATTGTAGATTTCAGAAGTCAGAAGTCAGATTGCAGAAGTGATGACCAGATCCCTCGCCCGTTAAGTCTTTACTTCTGCATTCTGAAATCTGCAATCTGAAAATTCCTATGGACTATCTGCTCAAGACCGAGCCTTCGGAATATTCGTTTGCCGATTTGCAAGGCGAGAAGACGACGATCTGGGATGGAGTGTCGAATCCAGTGGCGCTAAAGAACTTGCGCGGCATGAAACCCGGCGAGCGGCTGGTGATTTATGAAACTGGCGACCGCAAGAGCGCGGTGGGAACGGCGACCGTCGTTTCGGTGGATGCTTCGGACTCGAAGAATCCGCGGGTAAAGATCAAAGCGGGTAAGGCGCTGGGCAAACCGGTCACCCTTGCCGAAATTAAGGCTCAAAAGCTGTTCGCGGATTCGCCACTCGTGCGGCAGGGAAGGCTGAGTGTAGTGCCGCTGAGCGAGGCGGAGTATAAGTTCTTGACCGGTGAATGAGGATGTATAAGGAAAGATTTTCGAGATTTTCCCAGTATCCATGCGGGAGAAACGCATCACTGGCGAAAAATGATAGTCCCTTCCCCCATAGTGCTGCGGGCCTGGGAGCCTGCCCCCCGCCACGCCGGGTGGGAAGGCGGTCCATAAAGAATTGCCGCGCCTTGTGCCTCGGTTAGAGAGGAAGCTCTGAGCCTTATGGAGCAGGTCACTTGCTCAACTCGCCGAAAATAGAATGGGCGGGACGTCGCTACACGCTACAGAGTCACTACACCGCTACGACGAGCCCAAGAGGCACAGATTTCTAAACCCGCCCTTTCCACCCTGTGACGGTGTGATCACGAAGCACGCAGGTCGCGGCGGATAAGCGCGGAGTCGAGGAAGAAGCCGATCCCAACGGCCAGGGGAATGATGCCGAAGGCGGCGGCCATCCAGGCCTCGTGCTCGACGCGCGCGATGAGCGCGAATGTGCTGATGTAGCCGAGTGCCCCGGTAACCAGCAGTATCCCCGAGCGGCGCGAACGGGCGGCCTCGGAAAGCTCCGGCGCCATCGGAACGTTCACTCCGCGAGCAAGCGCCGCAAGGCGTTCGTCAGTGCGCAGCTTGCGCACGCGATAATAGGTGTACATCCCCGCAATCGGAAACCCGAAGATCATAATCACCGCTACCAGACCTGTTATGTCTCCGTTCATGGTGTGCTCCTTCTCTGGCGCTGTCTGCGCGCGACGGCGGCTGAAAGCCGCTGTTAATCCAAAGTACGGAAAGAGGAGCAAGAAAGTTCCTACGGAAAGCAGGTTCTAATAGGTCACGGAAAAACGCGGAGATTGGCACAGTTGTGAGAGGCACACCGCTTAAAGCTCCTCGGTACATGCAGGACAGACATCTGCAATCTGAGATCTGCAATCTGAGATCTTCGATCTGCAATTATTCGACTTGTCTTCTCAGTTCTCTTCGAAGAATCTTTCCCGAGGGGGTTCGCGGCACCGCATCCACGAAGTGTATTTCCCGCGGCTGCTTATATGCGGTGAGGCGTTCCGCCACGAAACCGCAGAGTTCTTCTTCTGTTTTATTACCCGGCCCAAAGCCGTCGCGAAGCACAACGAAAGCGACCGGGATCTCGCCGCTGGCTGCATCCGGTCTCGCCACTACGCCGCAGTCACGCACAGCTGGGTGCTCCAGGAGCACTGCTTCGACTTCCGCTGGCGCCACGGGAAACCCCTTGTACTTGATCATTTCCTTTCGGCGGTCGAGCACGTAATAAAAGTCGTTCTGATCGCGGCTGACGATGTCGCCTGACCAGTACCAGCCATCGCGCAGCACGGCAGCCGTAGCTTGTGGCTCTTTCCAGTAGCCGAGCATGAACTGCGGGCCGCGCATGAGCAACTCACCCGGTTCGCCCGGGCCGACTTCGTTGCCTGGTTCATCGTTTTCCGTATAATCCACCATTCTGCATTCGGTCTGCGCGAGCGGTTGTCCGATAGAGTCCGGGCGATATAGTTCGGGCTCAAGGAATCCCACGTGCGTGACCGGCGAAGCTTCGGTCATGCCGTAGCCTTGACACAAGGGAATGCCGGTGAGCGAGGTGAAGCGGCGCGAGAGTTCCGGGGGCAGCGGCGCGGCGCCGGATTTTACCCAGCGCACATGATGGTTGCTGGGAAACAGTCCCTGCTCAGCAGCCTGGCAGAGCGCGTTCAGTGCCGGAGGCACGGTCGGCATCATGGTTACGTTCTCTTCCGCGAGAAGATTCAGGATCTGGGGGATGTTGAAGCGAGGAATTAGGATCAGGGTCGCTCCCAGGACGAGTAGGGGATTCAGCACTACATTCAGTCCATAGATGTGGTACAGCGGCAGGAAACAGAGCGCGATCTCGTCTGAACGGAGGCAGGAAGCCTCAGGGCCGAGGAGTTGATAAACGTTGGCGACCAGATTGTAATGCGAGAGCATCACGCCCTTGGGAAGACCGGTGGTGCCGCTGGAGTAAGGAAGCGCGGCTAGGATTTGATTCGAGGGCTGCTCCATTTCCGGCAAAGTGGCGGTTACCGGCATCAGCAAGTCGGCAAAAGCTTCAGTGCCGCTTGCCGGCTGCCGCGTGGTGTAGATGCGACGCAGCGGGAGCCCGGCGAGATTCATGTCGTGGACGAGGGCGCCATCTGTTACCAGCAGCGCAGCACCCGAATTTTCCAACTGGTAACGGACTTCGCGCTCGCGGTAGCTAGGATTCAACAATGTAGGCACGGCTCCGGCTAAAGTGGCGGCGTGGTAAGCGGCGCAGAACTCCCAACAGTTGGGCAGGAAGATGGCGACGACTTCGCCGAGTTTCAGACCAGCGGCGACGAATCCGCGAGCTAGCTTTTCCACCATCTCCCCATATTCACCATAGGAGAGGCGGCGATTGCAGGAAGTGTCGAAGATCGCTGTCTTTTCGGGGAATCGGCGACAACTCTCGAGGACAACGTCGTGGACAAAAAGACCGTGCGGATCGGCGTAGAGCTGGGTTCGAAGCATTAGACCTGATTTTAATGGAAGGTGCGGCGCTGGCTAAAACCAAGTTGGTATCTGTTCGGGTGCCGAACGATGCAGGCAGGTGCCGCCTTTCGGCGGGCGAGCGAGGGCACCCGTGCCTACATAGTTTCGACCCAGACGGACGCCGATACCCACACAGCCAGATGCATTCCTAGCTCGCTAGTTTGCGCAGGAACTCCTGCTCGTCCATGCGGTACTTAAAGGCTTTGCGGCCATCGATGAACACCACAGGAACTTCGTCCGTGAATTGACGGCGCAGTGCTTCGTTCGCATCCACATCCACTTCGCGCCAGTCAAAGCTGCCTCGGCGCTGCAGTTTGACGAGCGTCTCCTTAATGATCTCGCAGAGATGGCAGCCTTTTCGGGAGTAAACTACGACGTCGCGGCGCTCCTGCATAGCCGGAGTTTAGCAGCTTTTCCTGCAGTATTCATTAAGTTTGATGGCGAACACACTCCTAGCAAGAAAGCAATGGCACTCATCTCACGCCCGTATTACGCCCGTAATCTCACAGATCTGGGAGGTTTGCAGGAGAATCAGCAGAACAGCGAAGGCTCCCTCGAGCCTATGGCGGAGACAATTCTCATTGCGGATGACCATGAGTCCAGCCTGGTCGGGCTGGAAGGACTGCTTTTGCTGGAAGGCTTCTCCGTGTTCACTGCCCGGGACGGCGAAGCCGCATGGGCGGAATTCCACCGTCTCAAACCCGATATGCTTCTGCTGGACGTGCAAATGCCCAAATTGGATGGAATCGAAGTGTGCCGGCGCCTGAAGGATAATCCGGAGACTCGCCTTGTGCCAGTCGTATTGGTTACGGGGCTCACGGCCATTCAGGACCGAGTGAAGGGTATCAAGGCTGGGGCCGACGATTTCATAACCAAACCTGTAGAACGGGAGCAGCTCATTGCTCGGGTTCGCTCATTGCTGAAGCACAAAGCATATACAGACGAACTGGAGCGGGCTGAAACGGTGTTGTTCGCGCTGGCACGCAGTATTGAAGGCAAGGACCCGTACACCGAAGGACACTGCGAGCGACTGGCAAAATACTCGGCCCGACTTGGAAAGCATCTTGGGCTTTCGCCGCAACAGATTATAGCTCTCCGGCAAGCGGGCGTGGTGCATGACATAGGCAAGGTTGCCGTCCCCGACTCGATTCTGCTCAAACCTGGCCCGCTGACTCCAGAAGAGCGGCATATTGTCCAACGGCATTCCATAGTTGGAGAAGGAATTTGCGCACCACTCAAGTCCTTCCAATTGGTGCTGCCCATCATCCGGCACCATCACGAGAAGATGAATGGAACGGGCTACCCAGATGGCCTCAAAGGCGAGCAGATTCCGCTGACTGCGCGGGTTTTGCAGATTGTCGATGTCTACGATGCCCTTATCACCACCCGCCCCTACAAATCCGCCTTGGGCGTGTCCGAGGCACTCGCCATCATGCACGATGAGGTGCAGGAAGGATGGTGGGATCCGGCGGTATTTGCCGAGTTTGCCCGCCAGGTGCGGAAAGAGCGAGAGAAGTTCTGCCGGCGGGCCAGGAGTGTGGCGGCCGACTAGGCGTGCCGCCGGGTTTTGCTTGGCATGGACGAGCAGAGGGCGCGCCGGTCCCCACCGTCCACTCCACATAGGCCGGACTCTGCAGCCTCTATTTCCCCGTCTTCCACACACAGTAACCACCAAGACCGCTCATCCCACACGATCAGGATACAATCCCAGCCATGCCGAAATTGAGTGCCAAGCCTCTGCGCGGCAAGACGGTACTGATCACTGGGGCGGCGCGACGGCTCGGTCGGGCAACCGCATTGGCGATGGCGGAGGCGGGCGCGGATGTGGCCATCACTTTCCTGCATTCCGCACGCGAGGCGCAGCACACGGTCGCGGACCTCAGCAGTCTCGGCGTTCGCGCTTTCGCTCTCCGCTGTGATGTCACGGACGAGAAGAGCGTGATATCGACGATCAGAGGAGCGGTCCGGGAACTGGGCGGACTCGACGTGCTGGTCAACAACGCGGCAAATTACGAAACCATCGAGTTCGAGAAGATCACGCTCAAGAAATGGGACGCGATTTTTG